>NZ_JBHWZH010000037.1:0-49095 GCF_042728285.1 Streptomyces sp. NPDC060194
GGCGGGGACACCCGGCGCGCCTCAGGACCCGGCGACCGCCGGCTGCCGTTCGCGGGCGGCGGCCGGCCCGCGGCCTAGCGCCGACTCGACGGCCCAGCGGCCCGGCCCGAACGCGGCGATGAGCAGAAACGTCCAGCAGAACAGCGCCGACGCCTCCCCTCCGTTCTCGATCGGCAGCAGACCCGATCCCTGGTGGACGGAGAAGTACGCGTACGCCATCGAGCCCGAGCACACGAACGCGGCGACGCGGGTGCCGAGGCCGAGCATGACCAGGGCGCCGCCCACCAGTTGGATGGCGGCGGCCCACCAGCCGGGCCACTGCGCGACGGCCGGTACCTCGCCGCGCGGTCCGCCGAGGACGTCGAACAGGGTGGCCGCACCGTGGCAGGCGAAGAGCAGGCCGATCACGATGCGGAAGAGGCCGAGGACGTGGTCCCGGCTCCGGTCGAGCAGGGTCATGGGTGGTCTCACTCTCGTGTGGGGGTCCCGGGTTCCGTGGGGGATCCGGGCGGTGAGGGTGCCTTTTCTGGTCTAGACCAAGTGAGACCCTAGGGCAGCCCGCGGAGGGTGTCCAGACCGCCCCGCCGGGGCCGTGACATTGCGTCGAACTCGTAGGTATGGCTCGGCCGCGAGCGGGAATCCGCATGTCTACCAGGCAGCCAGGAACCGGGCGTACCGGTGACCGACGGTGGAGGTGTGTCAGATGACCGGGAAAATACTGGAGACCTTTCCGGCCGGTGAGCCCCGCGGCTGCCGGGCGGCCGAGGACTACGCTGCCCAGCGGCAGCGCGAGGGTGTGCCCGCCAGCGTCGTGATGGACATGGAGACGGACTCGTTCCTCGTCGTGGTCCCGGACCCGCAGCTGGCCTGAGCCCGAGCATTCAGCACCGAGTACCGACGGAAAGACCCCATGGACACCTCCAAGCTCGAACTGGCGGCCCAGCGTTTCGACGACGCGCGGACCGCCCTGGAATCGGCACAGTCGGACCTGCGCGCCGAGGCCGTCGCGGCCCTGCGCGAGGAGGGGGCGAACGAGGCCTCGATCGCGGAGGTCAGCGCGATCACCGGCTGGAGTCCGCAGGAGATCAATCAGCTGGCGGGCGCCGACTCGCCGCTCTGACTCCCCGCACCACCCGCAGCGCCCGGGGCCGCACAGTCGAACTGTGCGGCCCCGGGCGCTGTGACGTGGCGCGCTGCGTCTCAGCGCTTCACGGCCCGCAGCACCACGAACTTCGCGTCGCCCGCGACCAGTTCGCAGTTCCCGTAGAGCCGCTTCAGCTTGAGGTGGTAGCCGAGGTGCCGGTTGCCGACGATCCACAGTTCGCCGCCCTGGCGCAGCGCCCGGCGCGAGGTGGTGAACATCCGCCAGGCGGTGGCGTCGGTCATCGCCTGGTGGGAGTGGAAGGGCGGGTTGCTGAGCACCAGGTCGACGCTGCCGGGGGCGAGCCCGTCGAGCGCGTCGGCGACCGCGAACTCGGCCGGGTTCGCGGCCCCGTTCTTGGCGTAGGTGGCCTCGGCGGAGGCGACCGCCTGGTGCGACTCGTCGGCGAACAGGACCTCGGCCCGCGGGTTGGCCGCCGCGAGGGCGGTGCCGATGACGCCGTTGCCGCAGCCGAGGTCGACCGCGCGGAACGGTCCGTCGCCGGTGGGCATGTTCTTGCAGAAGAAGCGGGTGCCGATGTCGAGGCGCTCGGCGCAGAAGACCCCGGCGTGGTTGACGACGGTCAGCCCGGAGGCGAGTCCGGCGTCGGCGTCCACCTGGTAGGTCTTCGGCCAGGGGCTCGGCGCGCGGGCGAGGGACGGGTCCGGGGTGGAGAAGATCAGCCGGGCCTTCTTCTCGGCGAGCGAGGTGCGGGTCGGGCCGATGATCCGCTCGAACAGGTCGAGCGTAGAGGTGTGGATCTCCTTCACCATTCCGGTGCCGACCACGACGGTGTCCGCGTGGACGGCGGGGGCGAGCCGCCGCAGCTGGTCCTCCAGGAGCGCGAGGCTCTTGGGCACCCGCACCAGCAGGACGTCGACCCGGTCGGGCGGGGTGTCCCGGGTGGAGAGCAGCCGCGCCTCGCCGGCCTCGTTGCGGGCGAGGTTGGCGCGGGTGGCCTGCTGGCCGAGGTAGGAGTCGCTGATCTGGACGGGCGGCGGCCCGGCGGGTCCGGCCGACGCGGTCCGGCGGGCGGCGAGCGCGGTGGTCAGCGCGCCCCAGCGGTCGCCGACGACGACCACGGTGCCGCCGAGCGCGGCCCGTACGCCGTCCTCCGCCTCCCGGTCGGCGAGGTGCCGCAGCAGGTAGTCGTCGGATGCGTCCCAGGCGCGCAGCTGGTCGCGGGGGTCCTCGGGGTAGCGGGTGAGGGCGTGCTCGCCCCAGGGCGTGATCGAACGGTTCATGGTCCGCCCAGGCTAACGCGGACGGGCCGGCAGCACCCCCGGCGTCCCCGGCGGACGGCACGACGGCCGCCGGCCGGGGACCCCCTCGGCCTCAGGCCGCCCGCACCCCCAGCCCCGGGTTGCCGCAGGTGCGCAGCCACCGGTAGCCGTACGGCCCCAGCTCGGCGTGGACGCGGCCGTCGTCGCCGACCGTGCAGGTCTCCCCGCTGAGCACGTCCGCCAGCTCGGTGCCGGGCTTCGTCCCGGGCATCTCGAGGGCGACGGGAACGGTCCGGTCGGAGAAGTTGTGCAGCGCGAGCACGCACTCCCCCTCCAGCGCGCTGCAGTGCGCGAGGACGGCGGGGTCCTCCGCGGCGAGGATCTCGACGTCGCCCCAGGCCAGCTCGGGCGACTCGCGGTAGCGCTCGGCGAAGACGCGGATGCGCGAGAGCAGGGAGTCGGCGTCGAGCGCCTGGTCCTGGACGTTGACGTGCTCGGGCCCGTAGTCGCCGGTGGCCAGCGGCTCGGGGTACTTCTCCGGGTCGGCGGAGGAGAAGCCGGCGGTCGGCTCCGGGGTCCACTGCATCGGGGTGCGGACGGCCTGGCGGGCCTCGGCGGCCAGGTTCTCGCCCATGCCGATCTCCTCCCCGTAGAAGAGGACCGGGGTGCCCGGCAGCGTGAACAGCAGGCTGTAGGCGAGCTCGATCCGGCGGCGGTCGCCGCCGACCATCGGGGGCAGGCGGCGGCGCAGGCCCCGGTCGTAGAGCTGCATGTCCTTCTCCGGGCCGAAGGCGGCGAAGACCTCCTCGCGCTCCTCGTCGCTCAGCTTGTCGAGGGTGAGCTCGTCGTGGTTGCGGACGAACGTGGCCCAGTGCGCGTCGCGGGGCGCGTCGGGGCGGTCGCGCAGGGCGCGGTCCAGCGGGCCGGCCTCGCCGCGGGCCATGGAGAGGTACATCTGCTGCATGCCGATGAAGTCGAAGCACATCGTCAGCTCGTCGCCGCGGCCGGTGCTGGGCTCGCCGAAGAACTTCGCGGTCTCCTCGTAGGGCAGGTTGACCTCCCCGAGCAGCACCGCCTCGCCGTTGCGGCGGCCGAGGAAGGCACGCAGGTCGGCGAGGTACTCGTGCGGGTCGGGCAGCTGCTCGGCGTCGAGCTGGCCGTCGGTCTCCAGGAGGAACGGCACGGCGTCGACGCGGAAGCCGGAGAGGCCGAGCTCGGTCCAGAAGCCCATGATGCGGGCGATCTCGTCGCGGACGGCCGGGTTGGCGATGTCGAGGTCGGGCTGCTGCTTGTAGAAGCGGTGCAGGTAGTACTGGTCGGTGCGCTCGTCGTACTCCCAGAGGCTGTCCTCGGAGTCGGGGAAGACGACGCCCTCGGGCCCCTCGCCCTTCGCCGGCGGCTCGTCGCGCCAGACGTACCAGTCGCGGTGGGCGGAGTCGCGCGACGAGCGGGCGTCCTCGAACCACGGGTGGTGGTCGGAGGTGTGGTTGACGACGAGGTCGGCGATGACGCGTATGCCGCGGTCGCGGGCGGTGCGGACGAACTCGGTGAAGTCCCCGAGGGTGCCGAGGCGGGGGTCGACGCCGTAGAAATCGGTGATGTCGTAGCCGTCGTCGCGCTCGCGGGTCGGGTAGAAGGGCATCAGCCAGACGCAGGTGACGCCGAGGCGGACCAAGTGGTCGATGCGCTGGGTGAGTCCGGCGAAGTCGCCGATTCCGTCGCCGTTGCCGTCCTGGTACGTCTCGACGTCCAGGCAGTACACGACGGCGTTCTTCCACCACAGGTCGGACGTCCGGGTCATCCTCATCGAAGTGCTCCAGGGCTCGTGACGGGCGTTGCACGGCAGCGCGTACCCGGAGGACCGGGGATCATCGCCCGGCCGCGTCAACGCCCGGCCGCGCGCCGTCGGTTCATGTGCCCCGCGTTCGCGGAGGAATCGCGAAGGTCCACACCACAACATTGACGCGTCCCTGACGGGTCGATACGTTCCAGTCAGCCGTTGAGAGCGCTCTCAGAGTCGCTGCGGAGTGCTCCCTCGCGCCCACCCCCCACCGCACGGTCTTCCCGATGAGGAGAAGAGCTTGTCCGCCAACGCTCCCGCAGCTCCCCCCGCGGCCCCCCGAAGCCACCGCGCCCGGCGCTCCCGCCGCCGGTCCGCCGCCCTGGTCGCCGCGCTGGCGCTCGCCGGCGGCGGCATCGTCGCCACCCAGGTCATCCCCTCCGCCGAGGCGGCGGTGCCCGCGACGATCCCGCTCACGCTGACCAACAACTCCGGCCGCGGCGAGCAGGTGCACGTCTACGTCATCGGCACCGACCTCGCCTCCGGCCGCCAGGGCTGGGCCGACGCCAACGGCACGTTCCACCCGTGGCCCGCCGGCGGCAACCCGCCGACGCCCGCCCCGGACGCGTCGATCGCGGGCCCGGCCAACGGCCAGGCGAAGACCATCCGGATGCCGAAGTTCTCCGGCCGGGTCTACTTCTCCTACGGGCAGAAGCTCGTCTTCAAGCTGACCACCGGCGGTCTGGTGCAGCCCGCGGTGCAGAACCCGAGCGACCCGAACGCGAACATCCTGTTCAACTGGACGGAGTACACGCTCAACGACTCCGGGCTGTGGATCAACAGCACGCAGGTCGACATGTTCTCCGCCCCGTACGCGGTCGGCGTGAAGCGCCCGAACGGCACCACCGCGACCACCGGGCACCTCAGGCCCGGCGGCTACAACGCGGTCATCAACGCGCTGCGCGCCCAGTCCGGCGGCTGGGGCGGTCTCGTCAGGACCCGTTCCGACGGCACGGTCCTGCGGGTGCTGGCCCCCGGCCACGGCATCGAGGCGGGCGCGCTGCCTGCCTCCGTCATGAACGACTACGTCAACCGGGTCTGGAGCAAGTACTCCTCGCAGACGCTCACCGTCACGCCGTTCAAGGACCAGCCGAACACCAAGTACTTCGGGCGGGTCTCGGGCAACACCATGAACTTCACCAACGGTTCGGGCCAGGTCGTCACCAGCTTCCAGAAGCCCGACTCCGACAGCATCTTCGGCTGCTACAAGCTCCTCGACGCCCCCAACGACCTGGTCCGCGGCCCCATCTCCCGCACCCTGTGCGCCGGTTACAACCGCTCGACGCTCCTGAGCAACCCCAACCAGCCGGACGCGAACAACGCCGACTTCTACAAGGACGCGGTCACCAACCACTACTCGGCGAGGATCCACGCCCAGATGCAGGACGGCAAGGCCTACGGCTTCGCCTTCGACGACGTCGGCGCGCACGAGTCGCTGGTCCACGACGGCAACCCGCAGCAGGCGTACATCACGCTGGACCCGTTCAACTAGGCTTCAAAAACAGCTAGTTGACGGCCGGGGCCCCGGGGCGCACGCCGTCCCGGGGCCCCGGCGCGCTCACTTCCCGGCGACGTACGCCTCGATCAGGCGGAGCCAGATCTCGCTGATCGTCGGGTACGACGGGACGGCGTGCCGGAGGCGGGCGACGGGGACCTCGCCGGCGATCGCGACGGTGGCGGAGTGGATGAGCTCGCCGACGGCGGGACCGACGAAGGTGACGCCGAGGAGGATCTCGCGGTCGAGGTCGACGACCATCCGGGCGCGGCCCTTGTACCCCTCGGCGTAGAGGCCGGCGCCCGCGGCCGCGGACATCTCCTGGTCGACCGCGCGCACCCGGTGGCCCGCGCGCTCGGCCTCGGCGAGGGTGAGGCCGACGGAGGCGGCCTCGGGGTCGGTGAAGACGACCTGGGGCACGGCCGCGTGGTCGGCGGTGGCCGCGTGCGCGCCCCACGGGTCGGTCTCCAGGATCGGGACGCCCTGGGCGCGGGCGGCGATGGCCGCGCCCGCGATCCGGGCCTGGTACTTGCCCTGGTGGGTGAGGAGCGCGCGGTGGTTGACGTCGCCGACCGCGTACAGCCAGTCGTGGCCGGGGACGCGCAGGCTGTCGTCGACGTCGATCCAGGCGCCGTCCTCCAGGCCGACGGAGGCGAGGCCCAGGTCGTCGGTGCGCGGTGCGCGGCCGGTGGCGAAGAGGACCTCCTCGACGTCCAGGGTCGAGCCGTCGTCGAGGGTGAGCGTGACGGTGGCGCCGTCGCGCCGGAGCTCGGTGACGGAGACGCCGGTGCGGATCTCCGCCCCCGCCTCCTTCAGGCCGTCGGCGACCAGCTCGCCCGCGAAGGGCTCCATCCTCGGCAGCAGGCCGTCCCCGCGGACCAGCACGGTGACCTGGGCGCCGAGCGCCTGCCAGGCGGCGGCCATCTCGACGCCGACCACTCCCCCGCCGACCACCGCGAGCCGCGCGGGCACCTCGCGTGCGCTGGTGGCCTCCCTGCTGGTCCAGGGCCGGGCGCCGTCGATGCCGGGCAGGTCGGGCAGCACCGCGCGGGTGCCGGTGCACACGGCGACGGCGTGCCGGGCGGTGAGGGCGGTGACGGTGCCGTCCGCGGCGGTCACGCTCACCCGCTTGGCTCCGTCGAGCCGGGCCGTCCCGCGGAAGAGGTCGATGCCGGCGGAGTCGAGCCACTCCACCTGGCCGTCGTCCTTCCAGCCCGAGGTGAAGCCGTCGCGGCTCGCGAAGATCTCGGCCGTGTCCAGCGGACCCTGCACCGCGGCCCTGAGCCCGGGCACCCTGCGGGCGTCGGCGCGGGCGGTGACGGGGCGCAGCAGCGCCTTGCTCGGCATGCACGCCCAGTACGAGCACTCGCCGCCGACGAGTTCGCTCTCCACCACGGCCGCGCCGAGTCCGGCGGCGCGGCAGGTGTCGGCGACGTTCTCGCCGACGGGGCCGGCGCCGAGGACGACGACGTCGTAGATCCTGTCTTCAGTCATGCGAACAGTGTGGTCGGGGGTGTGAGCCGTGGCCACATGGGCAGCGGAATAGGGATGCGCCCCGCATGGTTGTGCGGAGCAGATTTCCCCGGATGTCCGGAAGAGGTACACACACCGTGAGCACACTCGAACTGACCAAGGAAAACTTCGACGAGATCGTCGAGCAGAACGACTTCGTCCTCATCGACTTCTGGGCGTCGTGGTGCGGCCCCTGCCGCCAGTTCGCGCCGGTCTACGAGGAGTCCTCGGAGCAGAACCCCGACCTGGTCTACGCGAAGATCGACACGGAGGCGCAGCCCGAGCTGGCGGCGGCGTTCCAGATCCAGTCGATCCCGACGCTCATGATCGTGCGCGACAAGGTCGCCGTCTTCGCCCAGCCCGGCGCGCTGCCGCAGTCGGCGCTGGAGGACGTGATCGGCCAGGCGCGGAAACTGGACATGGACGAGGTCCGCCAGCAGATCGCCCAGGCCCAGGCCGCGGAGGCGAACGGCGCGGCGCCGGACCAGCAGCCCGGCGGCCCGGCGAGCGCCTGACGCGCGGCCCCGTACGCCAGGAGGGGCGGCTCCCCGGACCCCGGGAGGCCGCCCCTTCGGCGTGTCGCTCGCAGTCCCGACCCCTGTTTCGGCGTGCCCCGACCCCGGGTCCGGCGATGCCGCGGAGCCCGGGGCCGGCGCGTACGCCGCAGGGCGGCGGGTCGACGGGCAGGCGACGCGGCGCCTCGCAGTGCCCACCGCCGTCAGCCGATGGGTTCGGCGCGCCCGGGAACGCCGGGCCGGCCGACGTCCGATGCCCCTCGGCGTGTCCGCGCCGGTTCAGCCCCCGGCGAGGACGGCCCAGAGCGCCGGGTCCTCGAAGTTCAGCGCCCAGAGCGCGGTCGACTCCACGCCGTGCCTGCGCAGCACCTCCAGGTGTTCGGCGACCCCTCGTGCGTCCTGGTACCAGACCTGCCGCCGGACCCCGTCCTCCTCGTAGTCGAAGTGCGGCGTCCGCGAGTCCTCGTCGATTTCGTAGGGCGCGCCCACCTCCTTCCGCAGCGCCTCCGCCTCGTGCCAGGTGACGTGCCGGGCGCGCGCGTCGCTGCCCTCGGCCCAGTCCCAGCCGTAGGCGGGCAGACCCATCTCCAGCTTGTCGCGGGGGATCTTCGCGGTGGCGTTGGCGAGGATGTCCTCGTAGAACTCCGGCGACGCGATCGGCCCGGGCTTCCCGGTCGCCCAGTGCAGGTTGTACGCCATGATCCGCACCCGGTCGGCGACCCGCCCGAGCCGCTCGTAGTCCCAGACGCGCCCGCTGACGGCCGTCTGCGGGGTGACGGTGGCGATGCACTGTTTCCGCAGCTCGTGCAGCGTGTCGCAGAGCTCGGTGAGGAGGTCCGCGTAGCCGTCGCGGACGGCGCGCCAGGTCGCGTCGCCGGTCGGCGCGATCGACTCGTAGTCGATGTCGAGCCCGTCGTGGTCTCCGGCGCGGACGACGGCGAGCAGGGCGTCGACGTGCCGGGCGCGCAGGGCGGGGGTCGTGACGATCTCGGCGAGCTTCCCGGCGGGCATGGTCTCCATGACGGTCGGCACGACCTGGATCCCGGCCGCCCGGAGCCCGTCGACGATCCGACGCTCGCCCGCCCCGCGGTGGCCGGCGACCCGCTCGGCGGAGTGCGCCTGGTACCAGAAGGGGCTGACGGTGTGCAGCTGCCCGGCGTGCTCCAGCGCGTCGCGGTACGCGCCCTCCTGGTCCCAGTACGGGAGCCAGGCGGAGACGGTGCGCGGGAGCCCGCCGCCGGCGGGAGCCGGCCCCGGCGCGCCGGCCGGTGCGGCGGCGGGCGCTGCGGCCGGCGCGCCGGCGGGTGGCGGCGACGGTTCGGCCTCGACGGCGGCGGCCGCCGGGGCGAGCAGCAGCAGCCCGCAGACCACGGCGACCAGCGTCTTCCTCGTGTCCATCCCCCGACCCTGCGGCCGCTGACGGCCCGTCCGCTCGGCGGGATGGTCCATCGGGGTCGTACCGTGTCCCGATGACCTTCCTCGACACGCCGGCGCAGCCCGGCAGCTCCGGCCCCTCGGCGACCACGGAGTGCGACCCCCTGGCCGTCGGCCCCGTCCGCACCGCCTACGCGCCCGACCGCGACGGCGATCCGGACCCGGGCGAGATCGTCTGGACCTGGGTGCCGTACGAGGAGAACGACGGGCGCGGCAAGGACCGCCCGGTCCTGGTGGTCGCCCGCGAGGCGGCGGGCACGCTCCTCGCGGTGCGCCTGTCGAGCAAGCCTCACCACGGCGACCGCGAGTGGGTGCGCATCGGCTCCGGCCCCTGGGACTCCGCCGGGCGCGACTCCTGGGTCGACCTCGACCGCGTCCTGCGCGTCCACGAGGCGGGCATGCGCCGCGAGGCCTGCGCCCTGGACCGCCCCCGCTTCGACGCGGTGACGGCCCGCCTCCGCGCCCGCTACGGCTGGACCTGACGCCCCGCTCGCCGTGCGGAATCCGCGGATCCGGGGTTTCGTGGTCACCGGACCCCGGTACCGCGGCGGTCCGCCATGACGCGAAGGCGCCCTTGTGCCGGAGGCATCGCGCGGGTTTGTCTGGACAGAAGGAACTCGGTCCCACCCGGACCGGGAGGAACTTCCGTCTCCGACATGTCAGGGAGGTTCGTGTCATGACACCGCTCACCGCGGAGGACGTCGAAGCACGAATCCGATGTATCTGCTTCAAGACCGGCCCGCCGCGCACCACCGGCGTGGAGCTGGAGTGGCTGGTGCACGACGCCGACGACTCCCGCACCCCCGTCTCCGACGACCGCCTCGACACGGCGTACGCGGCTCTCCGGAAAATCCCGCTGGACTCCGCGCTCACCGTGGAACCGGGCGGGCAGCTGGAGCTGAGCTCGCTGCCGGCCCCCTCGCTCACCGCGTGCGTCGACTCCGTCGCCGCCGACCTCGACCGGGTGCGCGAGGCACTGCGCCCCCACCGGCTGACCCTGGTCGGCCGCGGCCAGGAGCCGTACCTGCCGCCCCGGCGCCATCTGCACTCGGAGCGGTACAACACGATGGAGGCCTTCCTCGACCGGTCGGGACCGGCCGGGCGGTCGATGATGTGCGGCTCCGCCTCCGTCCAGGTCTGCCTGGACGCGGGGTACGAGGAGCCGGGCCCGCTCGGCCTCGGCCGGCGCTGGCTGCTCGCCCACCTCCTGGGCTCGGTCCTGGTGGCCGCGTTCGCCAACTCCGCGCTCCAGCTGGGGCGGCCGACCGGATGGCGCTCCACCCGGCAGGCGCACTGGGCCGACATCGACCCGGTCCGCGCGCTCGCGCCGGGCCCCGGCGACCCGCGCGCGGCGTGGGCCGCGTTCGTTCTCGACGCGCCCGTGATGTGCGTGCGCCGGGACGACGGCCCGTGGGACGTCCCCACGGGTCTCACCCTGCGCGCGTGGCTGGAGACCGGCGCGCCCCGCCCCGTCACCCAGGAGGACATCGACCACCACGTGTCCACGCTGTTCCCGCCGGCCCGGCCGCGCGGTCATCTGGAGCTGCGGATGATCGACGCCCAGCCGGGCGACGACGGCTGGCAGGTGCCGCTCGCGGTGACGGCCGCGCTCTTCGACGACCCGGAGGCCGCCGAGACCGCCTACCGCGCTGTCAAGCCGCTGGCCGAGCGGACCGGCGACCGGCCGGCGCCGCGCAACCCGCTGTGGCGGGACGCGGCCCGCGACGGGCTCACCGATCCCGAGCTGCGGTCGGTCGCCGAGACCTGCTTCGCCGCGGCCCTGGAGGCGCTGCCCCGCCGGGGCGTCTCCCCCGCGGTGCGGAGGGCCGTCGCCGACTTCACCGAGCGGTACGTGTCGCGCGGGCGCTGCCCCGCCGACGACCAGCTGGACCAGTTCCACGGAAGGAGCGCATCCGCATGACCGTGAACGGAACCGGGCACGGGACGCCGCGCGGAGCAGAGGACGCGACGGAGCACGACGCCGAGGCGCTGCGGACACGGGCGCTCACCGCGCTGTCCGAGGCCCGCGACCGGACCGCCCTGCTCACCTCCTGCGTCGACGAGGACGAGCTGACCGCCCAGCACTCCCCCCTGATGTCCCCGCTGGTCTGGGACCTGGCGCACATCGGGAACCAGGAGGAGCAGTGGCTCCTGCGCACCGTCGGCGGGCAGGAGGCGCTCCGCCCCGAGATCGACTCGGTGTACGACGCCTTCGAGCACCCGCGCTCCGAGCGCCCCACCCTGCCGCTCCTGGCCCCGGCCGAGGCCCGGACGTACGCGGCGGACGTGCGCGGCCGGGTCCTCGACGTCCTTGAGCGCACCCCCTTGCGGGGCGGCCCGCTCCTGGACGCCGCGTTCGCGTTCGGGATGGTCGCCCAGCACGAGCAGCAGCACGACGAGACCATGCTGATCACCCACCAGCTGCGGCGCGGCCCGGCGGCGCTCACCGCACCCGACCCGGACGCCTTCCCCGGGCCGGAGGGCGTGCTGCCGCCGGAGGTGCTGGTCGAGGCGGGCCCCTTCACCATGGGCACCTCCGACGAGCCGTGGGCGCTGGACAACGAGCGGCCGGCCCACCGCCGGCTCGTCCCGGCGTTCTTCCTCGACACCACCCCGGTGACCTGCGGCGCCTACCTCCGGTTCGTCGAGGGGGGCGGGTACCACGACCCGGCGCTGTGGGAGCCGGAGGGCTGGGCGCAGATCCGCAAGCACGACATCGAGGCCCCGCTGTTCTGGCGCAAGGACGCCGGGCAGTGGCTGCGCCGCCGCTTCGGCGTCGTCGAGCCGGTGCCGGAGGACGAGCCGGTGCTGCACGTCAGCTGGTACGAGGCCGACGCGTACGCCCGCTGGGCGGGGCGGCGGCTGCCGACGGAGGAGGAGTGGGAGAAGGCCGCCCGGCACGATCCGGCGGCCGACCGCTCCCGCCGCTACCCGTGGGGCGACGACGAGCCCACCGCGGCCCGCGCCAACCTCGGCCAGCGGCACCTGCGCCCGGCCCCTGCGGGCAGCTACCCCGAGGGCGAGTCGGCTTACGGCGTACGGCAGTTGCTCGGTGACGTGTGGGAGTGGACGTCCAGCGACTTCCTCCCCTACCCCGGCTTCGCCGTCTTCCCCTACCGGGAGTACTCCGAGGTCTTCTTCGGCGACGCCCACAAGGTGCTGCGCGGCGGCTCGTTCGCCGTCGGCACGGTGGCGGCGCGGGGCACCTTCCGCAACTGGGACCTGCCGGTGCGGCGGCAGATCTTCTCCGGATTCCGCACGGCGAGGGACGCCTGATGTGCCGTCATGTCGCTTACCTGGGGCCCGAGGTGCAGCTGCGGACGCTGTTGCGGGACCCGCCGCACGCCCTGCACCGGCAGTCGTGGGCGCCCCGCCGGCAGAAGCACGGCACGGTGAACGCCGACGGATTCGGCGTCGGCTGGTACGCGCCCGGGGACCCCGTCCCCGCCCGCTACCGGCGGCCCGGGCCGATCTGGGCCGACCTCGGTTTCACCGACCTGTCCCGGGTGGTGCGCACGAGCGCGCTGCTCGCCGCCGTCCGCGACGCCACCGCCCCGGGCCCGGACCAGGAGGCGGCGGCCGCGCCGTTCGCCTCGGAGCGGTGGCTGTTCAGCCACAACGGGGCGGTGCGCGGCTGGCCCGGCAGCCTGAGCGCGCTCGTGGACTCGCTGCCGCCGGCCGAGCTGCTCACCCTGGAGGCGCGCAACGACTCCGCGCTCGTCTGGGCTTTGGTGCGCCACCGGCTCGCCGACGGCGACGACGGGCCGACCGCGCTCGCCGACACCGTCCTGGAGGTCGCCGAGGCGGCCCCGACCTCCCGGCTGAACCTGCTGCTCACCGACGGCGAGACGATCACCGCCACCGCCTGGGGCGACACCCTGTGGTACCGCTCCGAACCCGGCCGCAGCACCGTCGTCGCCTCCGAGCCGTACGACGACGACCCGTACTGGTGCGAGGTGCCCGACCGGACGCTGCTCGCCGCCAGCCGCACCGACGTCCTCCTCACCCCCCTCAAGGAGCCCACCGCGTGAGCCGCGCCTTCGAGATCACCCGCACCCTGCCCGAGGACACCACCGGCGCCGACCTGCGCGCCGACGTCCTCGGCGGACTCACCGCCGAGCCGAAGGTGCTGCCGCCGAAGTGGTTCTACGACGCCCGGGGCAGCGAGCTGTTCGACGAGATCACCACGCTGGAGGCGTACTACCCGACCCGCGCCGAGCGGGAGATCCTGCTCGCGCGGGCCGGGGAGATCGCCGAGGCGACCGGGGCGCGCACCCTGATCGAGCTGGGCTCGGGGTCCTCGGACAAGACCCGCCACCTGCTCGACGCGCTGCCGGACCTGCACACCTACCTCCCCGTGGACGTGAGCGAGAGCGCGCTCACGCAGGCCGCGCAGGCGCTGGCCGAGGAACGGCCCGGCCTCGCCGTGCACGCGCTGATCGCCGACTTCACCCGCGAGCTCGACCTGCCCGGTGATCCGCCGGGCCCCCGGCTGGTGGCCTTCCTCGGCGGGACGCTCGGCAACCTGCTGCCCGCCGAGCGGGCGGGGTTCCTGCGGGCCGTGCGCGGCATGCTCGCCCCCGGCGACGCGCTGCTGCTCGGCACCGACCTGGTGAAGGACCCCGCCGTCCTGGTTGCCGCGTACGACGACGAGCAGGGGGTCACCGCGGCGTTCGACAAGAACGTGCTCGCCGTGATCAACCGGGAGCTGGGCGCCGACTTCGACCTCGACGCGTTCGACCACGTCGCCGTGTGGGACGCCGAGCGGGAGTGGATCGAGATGCGGCTCCGGTCGCGCGAGGCGACCACCGTGAAGATCCCGGCCCTCGACCTGGCCGTCGACTTCGCGGCCGGGGAGGAGGTCCGTACCGAGGTCTCGGCGAAGTTCCGCCGGGACGGCATCGCCGCGGAGCTGGCGGCGGCCGGGTTCGAGCTCGCCCGGTGGTGGACGGACGAGGGCGGCCGGTTCGCCCTGTCGCTGTCGACGGTGCCCGACGCGGCCGGGAACGGGAACGCACAGACCGTCTGAACCGTCAGGCGCGATCCAGTACGACCGAACGAGGAGACGAAGATGTCGAACCACACCTACCGGGTCACCGAGATCGTCGGGACCTCGCCCGAGGGCGTCGACCAGGCGATCCGCAACGGTGTCCAGCGGGCGTCGCAGACCCTCCGAAATCTCGACTGGTTCGAGGTGACGCAGGTGCGGGGGCAGATCGTCGACGGGACCGTCGAGCACTTCCAGGTCGGCCTGAAGGTCGGCTTCCGCCTGGAGGAGGGCGAGCAGTGACATCGGCGGCCTCCGGCCGCGTGGCCTCAGCCGCCGGTCCGGCTGCCGCGCCGCGCTGAGTGCCACCGCGTGTCCCGGCCCGCACCCCTCCCGGGTGCGGGCCGGCTCACGTCCGGCCCTCCCCCTCCTGGGCGGTCCTCAGCGCCGCCGACTCCTGCGCCCAGCCCGCGCGCACGACCCGGAAGCCGGCCTGCTCGGCGGCGTCGCAGACGAGGACGTCGTCGTCGACGAGCATGCGGATCTCGCGGGTGCGGGCCAGCTCCTGGAGCTTCTCCAGCTTGTAGTGCCGGGCCGGCCGGTAGTCGTTGCCCGGGCGCATCCAGAGCTTGCCTGCGGGCAGACCGTGCTCGGCCAGCCAGTCGAGGGTGTCGCGGCGGCAGCGGACGGGCCGGCCGGTCAGGTACTGGACCTCGCAGTCCTCCGCGCTCTCCAGGGCCAGGCGCACGCCCTCCTCCAGCGGCGGGTCCGCGGGCCCGGCGGAGAAGAACCCCTTCCAGTCCCGGGGCGTCCGCTCCAGGAAGTGCTGCCGGTGGGCGGTGTCGGCGAGCGTGTTGTCCAGGTCGAATACGGCCAGCGGCCGGCGCTTCTCGGTCACCCGAACAGCGTAGGGAATGCGTCCCCGCGGGAGGCGTTGAACACGGTGTGAGCTCTGTGATCGCCGACACCCGCTTCTCCGTCCTCGACCGCTCCCGGACCCGCCGTGGGCAGCCGGGCGCGCAGGCGCTGCGGGACACGGTGGCGCTCGCGCGGGAGGTCGAGGCGCTCGGTTACGCGCGGTTCTGGGTGTCGGAGCACCACAGCGTGCCGGGCGTGGCGGGTTCCGCGCCGACCGTCCTCGCGGCGGCCGTCGCCGCGGCGACCTCGCGGATCCGGGTCGGCACCGGCGGGGTGATGCTGCCCAACCACCTGCCGCTGGTGGTCGCCGAGCAGTTCGGCGTCCTGGAGTCGCTGTTTCCGGGCCGGATCGACATGGGGCTCGGCCGCTCGGTCGGCTTCACCGACGGCATCCGGCGCGCGCTCGGCCGCGACAAGGACGACGCCCGGGACTTCGGCGCGCAGCTCGCCGAGCTGCTCGGCTGGTTCGACGGCACGACCCCGTACCCCGGCGTGCACGCCCGCCCCGCCGAGGGCCTGCGACCGCCGGCGTTCGTGCTCGCCACCGGGGCCGGGGCGCGGGTCGCCGCCGAGGCCGGGCTGCCGCTGGTGATCGCGGCGGCGCGCGGCGAGGACGCGATGCTGCGGGCGATCGACGACTACCGCACCGCGTTCCGCCCGTCCGCGTGGGGCGAGCGGCCGTACGTCGTGGTGTCCGGGACGATCGCCGTCGCCGGGACCGCACGGGAGACGCGGGAGCTGCTGGTGTCCGAGGCGTGGGCGGCGGCGTGGTCCCGCACCCGCGGCGAGTTCCCGCCGCTCGCGCCGGCCGAGGAGGTCCTCGCGCGGGAGATGTCGGAACGGGAGCGCGGCTACTTCGAGGACGCCCTGCGCGGGCAGCTCCACGGCACCGAGGAGCAGGTCGCGAGCGGCCTGGAGAAACTGCTCACCCGGTCCGGGGCGGACGAGTACCTCGTCGCGACCAGCACGTACGACCGGGCCGCGCTGCTCGACTCCTACGCTCGGCTGGCCCGGCTGACCGGCCTCACCCGACGGTCCTGACCAGCCAAAACGCTTAGAGTCGTGGGTATGGACGACGCCGAGAACGGATTCATCCGGGTGCGCGGGGCCCGCGAGCACAACCTGCGGGACGTGGACGTCGACGTGCCCCGGGACGCGCTGGTCGTCTTCACCGGCGTCTCCGGGTCGGGCAAGTCCTCGCTCGCCTTCGGCACGATCTACGCGGAGGCGCAGCGCCGGTACTTCGAGTCCGTGGCGCCGTACGCGCGGCGGCTGATCCACCAGGTCGGCGCGCCGAAGGTCGGCGGGATCACCGGCCTTCCGCCCGCCGTGTCCCTGGAGCAGCGCCGCTCCGCGCCCGGCTCCCGCTCCTCCGTCGGCACGGTCACCACGCTGTCGAACCTGCTGCGGATGCTGATGTCCCGGGTCGGCGACCACCCGCCGGGGGCCGAGCGGCTCGACTCGGACGCGTTCTCCCCGCGCACGGCCGTCGGCGCGTGCCCGGTCTGCCACGGGGTGGGGCGGACGTACGACACCAGCGAGGAGCTGCTCGTCCCCGACCCCTCGCTGTCGGTCCGGGAGGGCGCGATCGCCGCCTGGCCGGGGGCGTGGCTCGGCAAGAACCTGCGGGACATCCTCGACACGCTCGGCCACGACGTGGACCGGCCGTGGCGGGAGCTGCCGGCGGCCGACCGGGAGTGGATCCTGTTCACCGACGAGCAGCCGGTGGTCACCGTCCACCCGGTGCGGGACGCGGCGCGGATCAACCGGCCTTACCAGGGCACGTACCAGAGCGCCCGGCGGTACGTCCTGCACACGTTCGCCGACACGAAGAGCGCCTCCTTGCGGGCGAAGGCGGAGCGGTTCCTGAGGAGCGAGCCGTGTGCGGCGTGCGGGGGCAGCGGGCTGCGGCCCGAGGCGCTCGCGGTGACGTTCGCGGGGCGGACGGTGGCCGAGCTGGCGGGGCTGCCGCTCGCCGCGCTCGCGGAGCTGCTCGCGGGCCGCGCGGACCGGGGCGGGACGGAGCGGGTGATCGCCGATGACCTGCTGGCGCGGATCTCCGTCGTCACCGAGCTGGGCCTGGGCTATCTGAGCCTCGACCGCACCGCCCCCACCCTCTCCGCCGGCGAGCTCCAGCGGCTGCGGCTCGCCACCCAGCTGCGGTCCGGCCTCTTCGGCGTGGTGTACGTCCTCGACGAGCCGTCGGCCGGGCTCCACCCCGCCGACGCCGAGGCGCTGCTCACCGTCCTGGAGCGGCTGCGGGCGGCGGGGAACTCGGTGTACGTCGTCGAGCACCACCTGGACGTGGTGCGCCGCGCCGACTGGCTGGTCGACGTGGGGCCGGGCGCCGGGGAGCACGGCGGGCGGGTGCTGTACGGCGGACCGCCGGACGGGCTGCGGCAGGTCGAGGGGTCCGCGACCCGGCGCTTCCTGTTCGGCGGCGCGGCTCCGGAGCCGCGGGCGGTGCGGACGGCCCGGGAGTGGCTGACGGTGGGGCCGGTGACGCGGCACAACCTCAGGGACGTGGCGGCGGACCTGCCGCTCGGCACGCTGACCGCCGTGACGGGGGTGTCCGGCTCGGGCAAGTCGACGCTGGTGGGCGCGATCGACGGCGTGGAGCGGCTGGTGACGGTGGACCAGAAGCCGATCGGCCGCACCCCGCGCTCCAACCTGGCCACGTACACCGGGCTGTTCGACGTGGTGCGCAGGCTGTTCAGCGCAACCGAGGAGGCGGGGGAGCACGGGTACAAGGCGGGCCGGTTCTCCTTCAACGTGGCCGGCGGGCGCTGCGAGACCTGCCAGGGCGAGGGGTTCGTGTCGGTGGAGCTGCTGTTCCTACCGAGCACGTACAGCCCCTGCCCGGACTGCGCGGGCGCGCGCTACAACCCCGACACGCTGCGGGTGGCCTACCGCGGCCGGAACATCGCCGAGGTCCTCGACCTGACGGTGGAGGCGGCGGCGGACTTCTTCGCGGACGTGCCAGCGGCCGCCCGCAGCGTGCGCGCGCTGCTCGACGTCGGGCTCGGCTACCTGCGGCTCGGGCAGCCCGCCACGCAGCTCTCCGGCGGCGAGGCGCAGCGCATCAAGCTGGCCACCGAGCTGCAGCGGGCCCGGCGCGGACACACCCTCTACGTCCTGGACGAGCCGACGACGGGGCTGCACCCGGCTGATGTCGAGGTGCTGATGCGGCAGTTGCACGACCTGGTCGACGCCGGGAACTCGGTGGTGGTCGTCGAGCACGACATGCGGGTGGTGGCCGGCGCGGACTGGGTGGTCGACCTGGGGCCGGGCGGTGGCGACGAGGGTGGCCGGATCGTGGCGGCCGGGCCGCCCGCCGACGTGGCCCAAACGCCCGGGAGCCGTACGGCCCGGTATTTGTCGGCCGTTCTCGCGGGTTAGCCGAACCCGGGGCGCGTCCGGCTCGTTGGGCCCGGCAAGGGCCCCGCCCGGCCGGCGGCCGGGGCGCGGGCGGACGTACGGTTCGAGGAGTGGGTGTGGGCGATCTGTCGGTGGGCGCGCGGTCGGAGGTCCCGGGGGCGGGACCGGAGGCGGCTGAGGGCGGGGCGCCGCCGCCCGCGGGCGGGAAGCGGGCGAAGGGGAAGCGCAAGCCCAGGCCGCTCTGGAAGGAGCTGCCGATCCTGCTGGTCGTCGCCCTGTTCCTGGCGTTCCTGGTGAAGACGTTCCTGCTCCAGGCCTTCTCGATCCCCTCGGGCTCCATGGAGAGCACCTTGCAGAAGAACGACCGGGTACTCGTCGACAAGTTGACGCCGTGGTTCGGATCCGAGCCGGAGCGCGGCGAGGTCGTGGTGTTCCACGACCCGGGCAGCTGGCTGGCCGCGCAGCCGGTCGTCGAGCAGACGGCCGTCCAGAAGGCGCTGGGCTTCGTGGGGCTGATGCCGTCGGCGGCGGACCGGGACCTCATCAAGCGGGTCATCGGGACGGCCGGGGACACCGTCGAGTGCGAGGGGACGGGCCCGGTGAAGGTCAACGGGCGTGCGCTGGAGGAGGGTTACGTGTACGCGGGCAACACGCCGTGCAGCACGGACCCGGACGGGCAGTTCAAGGTCACGGTTCCCGAGGGGCACCTGTGGGTGATGGGCGACCACCGCCAGGCCTCGGCCGACTCCCGCTACCACCGCGACGAGCACGACGGCATGGTGCCGTTGGACGAGGTGGTCGGCCGGGCCGTCGTGGTCGCGTGGCCGGTCGACCGCTGGTCGACGCTGCCGGTGCCGGACACCTTCGACGGGCGGTGATCCCGGGGCCGCTCAGGGACTCTCCGGGAACGGCACCGTGAGCTGCGCCCGCACATGGGCGCGGAGCACCCCCGCCATGTCCGTCACGCAGCCGCTGAGCAGCCACTGCACCTGGAGGCCGTCCATGAGCGCGATGAACTGGCTGCCGGCCGTGTCCGGATCGATGCCGGGCCGCAGAGCGCCCTCGTCGCGGGCCTGGGCGTAGGCGAGCGCGGTGGTGGTCACGGAGTTGCGGTAGCGGTCCACGAAGTAGTCGTGGGCGGGGTGTCCGGCCGAGGTGGCCTCCGCGGCGAGCACCGAGTACAGCTCGACGATCCCCCGCCGCCGGGCGTTGAGTTCGGCCAGGTCGGCGAGCCGGCGCAGCCGGTCGATGCCGGCGGGGTCGCCGAGCCACTCGTCGTCGACGGCGTCCCGGTGCTCCAGGACGGCGAGCAGCAGGGACTCCTTGGTCGGGAAGTGGTGGAGCAGACCGGGGTGGGAGATGCCGCAGCGGGTGGCGATGACCCGCAAGGAGGCCCCCCGGTAGCCCACCTCGCCGAAGAGGCTCATGGCCTGGTCGAGGATCTCCCGCCGCTTCGCGCGGCCCTTCGCGTAGCCCTGCCGCGTCGTCGCGGTCACCGGCCGCCTCCCTCACGTGCGCTTACGTCGTCGACGGCCGGAAAACGCCGTCGCCGGTCTCAGATTCCCACAGTTACCTACTTACCACTAGGTCGGTATTCGTCGTACGGTGAACGGGATCGCCGCCGCGAAAGGACCCGCCGTGCCTCTGCTGCCCTATCTCGACCCCGCTCTGCCCGTCGCCGAGCGCGTCGCCGACCTCGTCGGACGCATGACGCTGCCCGAGAAGGTCGGCCAGATGTGCCAGCTGAACGCCAAGGACGGCGTGCGGCACCAGGTGGCGGACCTGCACGCCGGCTCGATCCTGCACGCCTCGCCGGAACGGGTCCGGGAGGCAGCGGAGCTGACCGCCCGCACCCGGCTGCGGATCCCGCTCCTGGTGGCCGAGGACTGCATCCACGGGCACTCCTTCTGGGAGGGCGCGACGATCTACCCCACCCAGCTCGGCCTGGCGGCGACCTGGGACCCCGAGCTGGTCGAGCGGGTCGCCCGCGCGGCGGCGGTCGAGGTCGCGGCGACCGGGGTGCACTGGACGTTCTCTCCGGTCGTGTGCATCACCCGCGACCTGCGCTGGGGCCGGGTGAGCGAGACGTTCGGCGAGGACCCGTTCCTGATCGGCGAGTTGGCCTCGGCGATGGTCCGCGGCTACCAGGGCGAGGGCCTCTCGGACCCGACGGCGATCCTGGCGAGCGCGAAGCACTTCGCCGGCTACTCCGAGACGCAGGGCGGCCGGGACGCCAGCGAGGCGGACCTCTCCCGGCGCAAGCTGCGCTCGTGGTTCCTGCCGCCGTTCGAGCGGGTCGCGAAGGAGGGCTGCCGGACGTTCATGCTGGGCTACCAGTCCACGGACGGCGTGCCGATCACGGTCAACAGCTGGCTGCTCGACGAGGTCCTGCGCGGCGAGTGGGGCTACGAGGGCACGCTCGTGACCGACTGGGACAACGTCGGCCGGATGGTGTGGGAGCAGCGCATCCACCCCGACTACGCGCACGCCGCCGCGGCCGCCGTCCGGGCCGGCAACGACATGATCATGGCGACGCCGGGCTTCTTCGAGGGGGCCCAGGAGGCCGTCGCGGCCGGGATGCTCGACGAGGCGGAGCTCGACGCGGCCGTGGCCCGGATCCTCACGCTCAAGTTCGAGCTCGGCCTCTTCGAGAACCCGCGCCACCCGGACGCCGCCCGGCAGGCGGCGGTGATCGGCAGCGCGGAGCACGCGGAGCTGAACCTGGAGGCCGCCCGCCGCTCGCTGGTGCTGCTGACCAACGACGGCACACTGCCGCTGGCCGGCGGGTTCACCGCGGGCGCGGACGGCCGCGCGGTGGCCCGTGACGCCGCCGCGCCCGCGCGGACGGTCGCCGTGATCGGCCCGAACGCGGACGACGCCCAGACACAGCTCGGCGACTGGGCGGGCTCCTCCGGCCAGATCGACTGGATGCCCGACGGGCAGCCGCGCCACATGATCCGCACCGTGCTCGACGGCTTCCGCGAGCACGTCCCCGCGGGCTGGGACGTCGTCCACGCGCGCGGCGCGGACATCCTGACCGTCGGCCCCGACCCGGAGGGGGCGTTCTTCCCCGACGGGCAGCCGCGCCCCGAGGTCGTCGTGCCCGCCGAGCCGGACGCGGAGCTGATCGCGGAGGCGGTCGCGGCCGCCGAGGCCGCGGACCACGTGGTCGCGGTCGTCGGCGACCGGATCGAGCTGGTCGGCGAAGGACGGTCCACGGCCACGCTCGAACTCATCGGCGGGCAGGTCGCGTTGCTCGACGCGCTCGCCGCGACCGGCAAGCCGCTGGTCGTCGTCGTCATCAGCTCCAAGCCGCTGGTCCTGCCCCCGTCCGTGCTCGGGGCGGCGGCGGTCGTCCACGCGGCGAACCCGGGCATGCTCGGCGGCCGGGCGGTCGCGGAGCTGATGCTCGGCCTGATCGAGCCGTCCGGGCGGCTGCCCGTCTCCTACGCCCGGCACGCGGGCCAGCAGCCGACGTACTACAACCAGGTCCGCGGCCAGCACGGCACCCGGTACGCCGACCTCACCCAGAGCCCGGCGTTCGTCTTCGGCGAGGGGCTGACGTACACCACGGTCGAATACTCGGGCCTCGAGGTGCTCACCGCGTCGGTCGGCCGGGCCGACACCGTACGGGCGAAGGTCACGCTGGCGAACACCGGGCAGCGGCCCGCCCTGGAGACCGTGCAGGTGTACGTCAGCGACACGGTGACGTCGGTGACCTGGGCGGAGAAGGAGCTGAAGGCGTATCGGCAGGTGCGGCTCGCGCCCGGTGAGCGGCGGGAGGTCGTCGTGGAGGTGCCGGTCGCGGACTGCACGCTGGTGGACGCGCAGGGGCGGCGGGTGGTCGAGGCGGGGGCGTTCGAGCTGCTCGTGGGCCCGTCGTCGCGGGACGAGGCGCTGCTGCGGGCCGGGTTCACCGTCAAGGACTGAGCCGGCCGAGGTGTGCGGGGGCCCCGGACACGTGGGGGGACGCGTCCGGGGCCTCCGGGGAGGACCGCGGGTCCGGTGGGCCGCCGCCCGGGACCCGCGGTCTGGTCAGCGCCGCGGCGCCTTGCGGGTGGCGCGCAGCCACTCCTTGTTCATCGCGGCGATCGACGGCAGCGGGATGCCCTTCGGGCAGGCGGTCGCGCACTCGCCGGTCAGGGTGCAGCCGCCGAAGCCCTCGGCGTCCATCTGCGCGACCATGTCGAGCACCCGGGTCTCCCGCTCGGGCGCGCCCTGCGGGAGCACGTTGAGGTGGGTGACCTTGGCCGCGGTGAAGAGCATCGCCGAGCCGTTGGGGCAGGCCGCCACGCACGCCCCGCAGCCGATGCACTCGGCGTTCTCGAAGGCGAGGTCGGCGTCCGGCTTCGGCACCGGGGTGGCGTGCGCCTCGGGGGCGGCACCGGTGGGGGCGGTGATGTAGCCGCCGGCCTGGATGACCCGGTCGAAGGCGCTGCGGTCCACGACCAGGTCGCGGACGACGGGGAAGGCCTGCGCCCGCCACGGCTCGACGTCGAGCGTGTCGCCGTCGCTGAACGACCGCATGTGGAGTTGGCAGGTGGTGGTCCGCTCGGGCCCGTGGGCGTCGCCGTTGATGACGAGCGAGCAGGCGCCGCAGATGCCCTCGCGGCAGTCGTGGTCGAAGGCGACGGGGTCGTCGCCGCGCAGGATGAGCTCCTCGTTGAGGGTGTCCAGCATCTCCAGGAAGGACATGTCCTCCGAGATGCCGTCGACCTCGTAGGGAACCATCTCGCCGGGGGCGTCGGCGTTCTTCTGCCGCCAGACGCGCAGGGTGAGCTTCATGCGTAGCTCCGCTGGGTGGGGTGGACGTACTCGAAGACGAGGTCTTCCTTGTGCAGGACGGGGGCCTCGCCGGTGTCGGCGAACTCCCAGGCGGCGACGTAGCCGAACTCCTCGTCGCGGCGCTCGGCCTCGCCGTCGGGGGTCTGGGACTCCTCGCGGAAGTGGCCGCCGCAGGACTCGGCGCGGTGCAGCGCGTCGAGGCACATCAGCTCGGCGAGCTCCAGGTAGTCGACGATGCGGTTGGCCTTCTCCAGCGACTGGTTGAACTCCTCGCCGGTGCCCGGGACCTTGATCCGCCGCCAGAACTCCTCGCGGATCTGCGGGATGCGCTCCAGGGCCTTGCGCAGCCCCTCCTCGGTGCGGGCCATGCCGCAGTACTCCCACATCAGCTCGCCGAGCTCGCGGTGGAAGGAGTCGGGGGTGCGGTCGCCGTCGACCGCCAGCAGCCGCCGCAGCCGGTCCTCGGTCCCGGCCCGCACCTCGGCGACGGCGGGGTAGTCGTCGTCGAGGTCGCCGGTGTGGGGGTTGCGGGCGAGGTAGTCGTTGATGGTGGCCGGCAGGACGAAGTAGCCGTCGGCGAGGCCCTGCATCAGGGCGCTGGCGCCGAGCCGGTTGGCGCCGTGGTCGGAGAAGTTGGCCTCGCCGATCGCGAACAGGCCGGGGATCGTGGTCTGCAGGTCGTAGTCGACCCACAGCCCGCCCATCGTGTAGTGGACGGCGGGGTAGATCCGCATCGGCGTCTCGTACGGGTCCTCGGCGGTGATCCGCGCGTACATGTCGAAGAGGTTGCCGTACTTGGCCTCGACGGCGGCGCGACCCATCCGGGAGATGGCGTCGGCGAAGTCGAGGTAGACGCCCTGGCCGCCGGGGCCGACGCCGCGGCCCTCGTCGCAGACGTTCTTCGCGGCGCGGGAGGCGATGTCGCGGGGGACGAGGTTGCCGAAGGAGGGGTAGATGCGCTCCAGGTAGTAGTCGCGCTCGTCCTCGGGGATCTCGTTCGCCGGCCTGTCGTCGCCCTTGGCCTTCGGCACCCAGATCCGGCCGTCGTTGCGGAGCGACTCGCTCATCAGGGTGAGCTTCGACTGGTGGTCGCCGGTGCGCGGGATGCAGGTGGGGTGGATCTGCGTGAAGCAGGGGTTGGCGAAGTAGGCGCCCCGGCGGTGGGCGCGCCAGATCGCGGTCGCGTTGGAGTTCATGGCGTTGGTCGACAGGTAGAACACGTTGCCGTAGCCGCCGCTGGCGAGGACGACGGCGTCGGCGAAGTAGGTGTCAATCCGGCCGGTGACCAGGTCGCGGGCGACGATGCCGCGGGCGCGGCCGTCGACGACGACCAGGTCGAGCATCTCGGTGCGCGGGTGCAGCTCGATGTTCCCGGCGCCGATCTGCCGCTCCATCGCCTGGTAGGCGCCGAGCAGCAGCTGCTGGCCGGTCTGGCCGCGGGCGTAGAAGGTGCGGCTGACCTGGACCCCGCCGAAGGAGCGGGTGTCGAGCAGGCCGCCGTACTCGCGGGCGAAGGGGACGCCCTGGGCGACGCACTGGTCGATGATCTCGACGGAGACCTGGGCGAGCCGGTGCACGTTGGACTCCCGCGCGCGGAAGTCGCCGCCCTTGACGGTGTCGTAGAACAGGCGGTGGATCGAGTCGCCGTCGTTGCGGTAGTTCTTCGCGGCGTTGATGCCGCCCTGGGCGGCGATGGAGTGGGCGCGGCGCGGGGAGTCCTGGAAGCAGAACTGGACGACGTGGTAGCCCTGCTCGGCCAGCGTCGCGCCCGCGGAGCCGCCGGCGAGGCCGGTGCCGACGACGATGACGGTGTGCTTGCGGCGGTTGGCGGGGTTGACCAGCTTCGCCTCGAAGCGCCGGGTGTCCCAGCGCTCGGCGACCGGGCCCTCGGGGGCCTTCTCGTCGGTCAGGGGGGCGCCGGTGGTGTAGCGCGCGTAGGCGGTCATGTCAGTTCACCAATCCCGTCATGACGGCGACGGGGACGGAGACGAAGCCCAGGGTGAGCACCAGGGCGAGGGCGTTCGCGACGGCCTTCAGAGCGCGGTCGCGGGTGGCGTTGCCGGCGCCGAGGGTCTGCGCGGCGCTCCAGAAGCCGTGCCGGACGTGCAGGCCGAGGGCGGTGACGGCGGCGATGTAGACGACGTTGCCGTACCAGGTGGAGAAGGTGTCGACGACGTTGTCGTAGGGGTTGCCGTGCTCGAAGCCGCCGGGGTGGGCGGTGCCGGTGGTCAGGTCGAGGATGTGCCAGACGATGAACAGGGCGAGGATGATCCCGCCCCAGCGCATGGTGCGGGTCGCATAGCTCGCGCGGCGGCGCTTGTGCGCGTACGCGGTCGGGCGGGCCTTCAGGTCGCGGCGGCTGAGCTGGTAGGCGCAGACGCCGTGCAGGACGACGGCGGCGACGAGGGCAACGCGGACGATCCACAGTGCCCACTCGTGGTGCAGGAGGGGTTCGCCCATGGTGCGCAGCCAGTGCGCGTAGCCGTTGAAGTCCCCCTTGCCGAAGAAGATCTTCAGGTTGCCGAGCATGTGGGCGACCACGTAGGCGAGCATGACCAGGCCGCTGACGGCCATGATCACCTTCTTGCCGATGGTGGAGTCCCACAGCGTGCGGACGGCCGAGGGCCGCCGCGGTGGTGTGCCGGGGGGCGACTGTCCCTGCCGCCCCCGCCCCTGATCCGTACGTGCCTGGTCGCGCCCTCGGTCCGTACGCGTTGCCGATGCCATGTCTTTCACGGTAGGTACATCGGCACCAGAGATCCAAGACATGAATCAGGTGATGTCCATAGGGTCCGCCTATGCTGGGCCCATGCAGTTCCAACAGCTCCAGTACTTCGTGGCGGTCGCGGAGACCCGGCACTTCACCCGGGCGGCCGAGGCGGTGCACGTCGCCCAGCCGTCGCTGTCGCAGCAGATCCGGGCGCTGGAGCGGGAGCTGGGGGCGGAGCTGTTCAGCCGGGCGCGGGGCAACATCGCGCTCACCGACGCCGGGGAGGCGCTGCTGCCGCTGGCCCGGCGGATCCTCGCCGACGCGGACACCGCCCGGCAGGAGGTGGGCGAGGTCGCACAGCTGAAACGGGGGCGGGTGCGGCTCGGGGCGACGCCGTCGCTGTGCACCGGGCTGCTGCCGGACGTGCTGCGGCACTTCCACGACCGGCACCCGGGGGTGCGGCTGCTCATCGAGGAGGGCGGCTCGCACGACCTGGTGCGGGGACTGGCCCGCGGGGCGCTCGACCTGGCGCTGATCGTCCTCCCGCTGCCGTCGCCCGCGCCGGCGCTCACCACGCTGGAGTTGCTGCACGAGGACCTCGTCGTCGTCTCCTCGCCGGACTCCCCCGCCCCCGGGCGGGCGGGCACGGTCCGCGTCGCCGCGCTCCGCGACCACCCGCTCGTGATGTTCCGGCACGGCTACGACCTGCGGGACCTGACCGTCTCCGCCTGCCGGGCCGCGGGCTTCGAGCCGTCCTTCACCGTCGAGGGCGGCGAGATGGACGCGGTCCTCGGCTTCGTCCGCGCCGGCCTCGGCCTCGCGGTGGTGCCGCGGATGGTCGCCGAGCGCCCCGCGTCGGGGCTGCGGGTCACCCGCCTCGCCCGCCCGGGCCTGAGCCGCACCATCGCCCTCGCCCACCGCAGCGACGTGGCCCCTCCGCGGGCCGCGCGGGAGCTGCGGCGGATGCTGCGGTCGGTGGTGGAGGTGTAGGCGCGGGGTCGATCCCGGCGGGCTACGCGGCCGACTCCGCGTGCAGGGCGGTGAGGAGCCAGTCGTGCGCCGCGCCCGGGGTGGTGACCGACGGGCCCCAGAGGTCTGCCGCCAGGTCCCAGTAGCGGTCGATGCGGGGGTCGGCCGCCAGGGTGGCGGCGAGGCGGCGGCGGTAGTCCGGGGTGTCGCGCACGCCCGCGGCCGCGGCGTAGGCGGCGACGAAGCAGTCCAGGGCCTCCCCCGCGTGCGGCGCCGGTGCGCGGCGCATGGCGGCCGCGGCCAGGGCGTAGGCCTCGCCGAGGCCGGCGTAGAGGACGGCGGGGCGGCCGGGGCCGCGGTGGGCGGCGGGCCTGCCCCGGTCGCGGTCGCCGGGGCCGCAGGGGCTCGCGACGAGCGCGTGGAGGCGGGCGAAGGCGAGGACCTGGGCGGGAGTGGGGTCGGCGGGGATCCCGGGGACGGCCTGGTCGAGGATCTCCGACACCAGCCGGGCGGGCATCCGCGGTGGCAGCCACCGCCGCCAGAACCGCGCCACCGCGTCCGTACCGGGCACCGGCCCCACCGCGCCGACCAGCCGCAGCCGCTCGGCGCGCTCGCCCATCGGGCTGTCGTGGATCAGCCGCAGTGCCGCCTCGCGCCAGCGCAGGCCACGCAACTCCTCCTGCACCTGCCGGAGTTGTGCGCCCAGGGCCTCGCCCAGCGCGTCCTCCGCGTCCAACGCCCGCTCGACGGCGGGGACCGGCAGGTCGAGCGCCCGCAGCGACCGGATCTCCCGCAGGCGGTCCAACGCGTCGGGCCCGAAGCGCCGGTGGCCGCCACCGCTGCGGGCCGCCACGGGCAGCAGCCCGCGGTCGGCGTAGTAGCGCACGGTCTTGACGGTCACCCCCGCCCGCTCGGCGAGCTCCCCGATGCTCCACAGACCGTCCACTTGAACCTCCCGCTGGGGGAGTTCCTACCGTACCCGCGAGCCGGGACGGCCCGGCAGACGCCTGGAGGGAGAGCGGGATGACGGTGTTCGTGCTGGTCGCGGGGGTCCACACCGGGGGGTGGGTCTGGGAGGACACGGCGGCCCGGCTGCGCGCGGCGGGGGCGGAGGCGTACGCGGTGACCCTGACGGGGCTGGAGCGGGGCGCCCCGGGCGCGGCCGAGTGGGCGGCCGGGAGGGCGGGCCCGAAGAGGTCGGAGGCAGCCCGCGTGGGCCGTGCCGGCCCGGAGAGCGTATCCGGGCCGGGGCCCCGGGAGACGGGGCAGGCGGACCGGTCCGTCAGCGCGCACGCGCGACCGGACCGACTTCCGCCTGCGGAAGCGCCCTCGATGGGCCCGAGGAGCACGACCGCGGCGGGGCCGGGCGCGCGGACGACGGATCCGGCGGCCGAACGCCCCGGCCCCGCCGAGCCGTACGCCGCCGCACGCAACGCGCCGCCGGACGTCGACCTGGAGACCCACATCGCCGACGTGGTGGGGCTGATCGACGCGCTGGACGCTCCGGACGTCGTCCTCGTCGGGCACGGGTACGGCGTCCTGCCCGCGACGGGCGCGGCCGACCGGCGGCCGGGACGGGTGGCGCGGATCGTGTACGTCGACACCGCCCCGCCCGGGGACGGCGAACCGGCGCTCGCACTCCTCACCGTCGCCGGGCTCCGCGAGGAGGCGGCCCGCCTGGCCGGGCCGGGCGGCACGGACCGGCAGGGGCACGCCGGGCCGACGGCCGACCCGGCCGGACGGAACATGGAGCGCGGCGGGGAAGGCCCGCACGGCGAGACGGTCACGTCGCCCGCCGCCGTGCAGCGTCCCGCAGTGCTGCACGGTGACACCGACCGACCGGCCCACCCGGCGGCTTCGCACCCGGCGCCTTCACACCCAGCGGCACCGGGCTCTTCGGCCGCTCGCGAGGATTCGGCCCCCTGCGGCGTGCAGCCGCCCACGAAGGACGAGTGGCACCGGCACGGGAGCACCGACGGCCTCACGGACGGCGACCTGTCGCGGCTGAGCCGACGAGCCGTGCCGCACCCCGTGGCCACGCTCGTGCAGCCGCTGCGGCTCACCGGCGCGGCGGCGGGTCTGCCGACCACCGGCGTCCTGTGCACGGCCAACGGGTCGAGCATCGCACTGGTGGAGAACCTCGTGCGGATCGGCGAGCCGCGCATGGCCGCGCTGGCCCGCCCCGGGACGGGGTTCTTCGAACTGCCCACCGGACACTGGCCGATGCTGTCCGCACCGGGCGACCTCGCCCGCCTGCTGGTGCGGGCCGCGGCCGACGAGGGCCGGCGGATCGCCGCGCCGGGCGGTGAACTCCCGCCGCACCTGCGGCCGTTCGTCCTCGATCCGCCGGTCGCGCCCCGCGAGCGGATCGGGCGCGTCGACCTGCACCTGCCCGGCGCGGACGGCCCCCGCCCCGCGATCGTCCTCGTGCATGGCGGCCCGGTGCCCGAGACGGCGCGACCGACGCCGCGGGAGTGGCCCGGCTACCTGGGCTGGGCCCGTCTCGCGGCGAGCCTCGGCGCGGTGGGGGCGGTGCTGGACCACCGGCTGCACGGGCCGGCCGACCACGAGCGCGCCGCCGCGGACGTGGCGGCGGCGGTGGCGACCGTACGCGCGCACCCGGGCGTGGACGGCGACCGGATCGCGCTGTGGTACTTCTCCGGCGGCGGACTGCTCGCCGCCGAGCCGCTGGCGGACCCGCCCCCGTGGCTGCGCTGCGTCGCGGCGTCGTACCCGGTGCTGGCCCCGCTGCCCGGCTGGGGCATGTCCGACTCCCGGTTCCGCCCGGCGGAGGCGATCGGCCGCGCGGGCCGGCTGCCCGTCGTCGTGACCCGCGTCGGCCGGGAGCTGCCGGAGATCGCGGCGACCGTCACCGCGTTCCTGGCGGCGGCGACCGCCTGCGGGGCGCACGTCGAGGTCGTCGACGTGCCGGAAGGGCACCACGGCTTCGAGACGGTCGACCGCACCGAGGAGGCGCGTGACGGCGTCCGGCGGGCGATGCGCGCCGTCCTCGGCCACCTCGAAGCGGCAGGTTCATGACATCTGGGACAACCGGCCGCGCCCGTCAGCTCGCGTCGACCAGGGACAGGGCGTGGAGCTGGTCCGCCGGGCCGGGGCGGGCGTAGTACCAGCCCTGGGCGGTGTCGCAGCCGAGGAGGCGGAGCTGCTCGGCCTGCGCGCCCGTCTCGACGCCCTCGACGGTGACGGCGAGTTCGAGGCTGTGCGCGAGCGAGACGATCCCCTCGACGATCTTCACGTCGACGGGATCCGGGGGGTGCTGCTGCATGCCGATCGTGAAGGACCGGTCGAGTTTCAGGACGCTGACGGGGAGCCGCCGCAGGTTGGCGAGGTTGGAGTAGCCGGTGCCGAAGTCGTCCAGCGCGATGTCGACGCCCATCTCCGCCAGCCGGCGCAGCGGCTTCAGGAGGTCCTCGTCCGCGCCGATCAGCGCGCTCTCGGTGATCTCCAGGCAGAGGGCGGAGGGTTCGAGCCCGGCGCGCTGGAGGGTGTCGACGGTGTCGGCGACGAGGCGCGGGTGGTGCAGCTGGTGCGGCGAGAGGTTGACGTTGAGCCGCAGCGGGCCCTCGATCGCGTGGTCGAGCTGCCAGGCGCGGGCCTGCCGGACGGCCTGGTCCATCACCCAGCGGCCGAGCGGGACGATCAGCCCGGTGTGCTCGGCCAGCGGGATGAACCGGTCGGGACCGAGCACCCCGTGCTGGGGGTGGGACCAGCGGACGAGCGCCTCGGCGCCGTGCACCCCGCCGTCGTCGAGCCGGACCAGCGGCTGGTACTCGATGAAGAACTCGCCGCGCTCCAGGGCCGCGGGCAGCGCGGTGGTGAGCCCGTGCCGGGTGATCGCGCGCGCGTCGGCCTCGGCGTCGGCGAGCTCGAAGCGGTTCCCGCCGGCCGCCTTGGCCCGGTACATCGTGATGTCGGCGCTGCGCAGCACCTCCGCCGCCCCGCGCTCGCCGCCCGCCGGGCCCTCGACGATGCCGATGCTGCCCCGTACGGACAGTTCTCGGCCCTCGATGCGGACCGGCGCGGAGAGGGCGTGCAGGATGCGGCCGGCGAGCTCGTCGACCGCGGCGGCGGTGTCGCTGCCGGTGGTGAGGGCCACGAACTCGTCGCCGCCGAGCCGGGCGACCATCTCGCCCGGCGCGGTGGCGCAGGCCTGCAGCCGGTCGGCGACCTCCACGAGCAGCTGGTCGCCGGCGGCGTGGCCGAGGCTGTCGTTGATGGTCTTGAAGCCGTCGAGGTCGAGGTAGCAGAGCCCGAAGCGGCGGCCGTCGCCGGCGGCCAGCGCCTTCTCCAGGCGCTCGAAGAACAGCGTCCGGTTCGGCAGCCCGGTGAGCGCGTCGTGCGTGGCCTCGTAGCGCAGCCGCAGGTTGAGCAGCCGGCGCTCGGTGGTGTTCTCCATCAGGGCGAGCTGGTACTGCGGGTTGCCCTCGTGGTCGCGCAGCAGCGACACGGTGAGGTTGGTCCACAGGACGGTGCCGTCGAGCCGGTAGAAGGGCTTCTCGACGCTGAAGTGCTCGCGTTCACCGCGCACCAGTTCGGTGTACTGGCGCCAGACGCCGGGCGCGTCGTCCGGGTGCGTCCAGTCGGTGACCCGCTTTCCGCGCATGGCGTGCGAGGGGACGCCGAACATGCGCACCATGGCCTCGTTGACCTCGACGATGGAGCCGTCGAGGGTGGCGATCCCGATGCCGATCGCCGCGTCCTCGAACACGGTCCGGAAGCGGGCCTCGCTGGCGTGCAGCGCGGCGGCGACCTCGTGGTGGGCGGAGAGCGCGGCCCGCGAGATGGACTCCTGCTCGCTGCGGGTGCGGTCGCGCAGCGCCTGGGCGAAGCCGGCCGCGACCGCGTGCTGGAGGCGGGCGCTGCGGTGGCGGTTCTCCTCCGCGTCGCGGCCGTCACCGGGCCCGCAGTAGAGGACGAGGTAGGCGTCGACGACGTCGAGCGTGCGGCTGAGCGCGTCGGGGTCCGTGCAGTGCGCGGCGATCAGCGCGGCGCCGACCTGCCGGGCCTCCTCCGGCGCGAACGTGCGCCGCACCAGCCCCTCCCGCAGCTGGCGGGCGAGCGGGAGGAGGAGCTCCTCCAGCTCGGCGCGGGTCAGCGACGACGCGGTCACGGGGAAGACCGCCCGGCTCCATATGACGGCGAACCGCCTGAGTCTGTCCTCGGCCTCGGCGGTGTCCGCCGCGGGCCCCACCGATCCCGGGGTCACGCCTTGCGCCCCACACCGGCGTATCCGGAGAAGGCGAAGGGGTCCTCCAGCTCGACGGGCGACTCCGGCCGCCACAGCGGCATCTTCACCAGCCCGGGCTCGACCAGCTCGAAGCCGGTGAAGAACCGTTCCACCTCCGAGGCCGGCCGCATGACGAGCGGGTTGCGGATGTCGTTGTAGACCTTGACCGCCCCGTCGACCTCCGAGGGCGGGACCGGGACGGTCTCGGAGGACGCGTGCGACAGGATCAGCAGGCTGCCGGGGGCCAGGCCGTCCCGCAGGGCCGCGACCGCGCCGTAGGGGTCGTCGGAGTCCTCGACGAAGTGGAGGACGGAGACCAGCATCAGCGCGACCGGCTGCTTCAGGTCGAGCAGTTCGCCGACCTCGGGCGAGTCCAGGATCTCCTGCGGCCTGCGCAGGTCGGCGGCGAGCACGGTGGCGTCGTCGCGGCCCTGGAGGACCGCCTTGCTGTGCGCGACGGCCACCGCGTCGTGGTCGACGTAGACCACCCGGGAGTCCGGGTCGCCCTGGTGGGCGACCTCGTGGACGTTGCCGAAGGTGGGGATGCCGGAGCCGATGTCGAGGAACTGGGTGACGCCCTCGGCGAGCGCATAGCGGACGGCGCGGTGCATGAACGCGCGGTTCGCCTGCATCACCTTCGGCAGGCCCGGCACGAACTCCATGGCCCGCCGCGCGGCTTCCCGGTCCACCTCGAAGTTGTGCGAACCGCCCAGGTAGAAGTCGTAGATACGGGACACGCTCGGCACGGATATGTCGATGCCCTGCGGCGCCCAGGCGGGTCGCTCCATGTTTCTCTCCCACGCTTCCGCGATCCGGTGTTCGAGGCGAAGGCTACTTACCACTCCTGCAACAGGGCGAGGGAAAACGGAAATTGGTGATCCTGACTGCGTCACACCCGGCCGTACTGACCCTGGTCCCGGGCCCTCCCGCACGTCGCTCCGGCCCCCGGGAGCACGGGGCCGGCCCGCGACCACTGGGAGGGTGTGGTCGCGGGCCGGGAGGCTCGCCGGGAGAGGAGACCTCCCTACTTGGTGGCTCCGACGAGCTTGCCCTCGGGGGTGACGGCGTACCAGGTGCCGCCGACGCCCTGCCCGTTGGTCTCTCCGGGGTTCTGGTCGCCGGCGTAGGTGTAGAGCGGCCAGCAGTCGATGGTCTGCTGCTTGAGCCCGTCGGGACGGTTGAAGGTCACGTAGCCCTTCTGGGAGATGCCATCGGTGTCGCCCTTCGCGACGGGCTCGACGACGGGCCAGTTGTCCAGGCAGTCGTCGACGCAGGCCGTCTTCATCGGCCAGGCCGAGTCCTTCTTGAACCGGTAGACGGTCATGCCGTTCTTGTCGACGACGATCTCGCCGAGCTTCGGGTCGTTGCGCGTCGAGAGGCCGGGCAGGTCGCCCGCGGCCTCGGCGTCCTCCGCGCCGCCCTCCTCGGCCGCGCCGTCCTCCGCGCCGCCCCCGCCGCTCGCCGCCGCCTTCTTGCCCTCGGGCGAGGAGGCGAACCAGGTGCCGCCTACGCCCTGGCCCTTCACGTCCCCGGGCTCCTTGTCCTCGGCGTAGCGGTACATCGGCCAGTCGCCGACGGTGAGCTGCTTGGTGCCGTCGCTGCGCGTGACCTCGCCGAGGAGGGACTCGTCCACGCCGGGGGCGGCCGTGACGTCGCCGGCGGCGACCACGGGCCATGCCTTGGCGCAGTCACCCTCGCAGGTGGACTTCGGCGGCTTGGCGGTGTCCTTGTCGAAGCGGTAGAGCGTCATGCCGTTGCTGTCGGTCAGCACCTTGCCGAGTTCCTTGCTGTTCAGGACCGCGAGCTGGCCGGCCGGCTCCGCCTTGGCCGCAGCGCCGCCACCGCCCCCGTAGTCGTACCCGCCGTCCTGGGCCGGCTGCTGGACGGCGTTGCCGACCGACTGGCCGTTGGTGCTCTCGCCGCCCTGGTCCTGACCGCACGCCGTCGTCAGGACCAGCATCGCCGCCGCGGAGACCGCGAGTGAGGCGTTCCGCCAGGTGTTCATCGTCAACTCCATTGGGCTTGCGAGGTTGTGTCGAGACCGGCCGTCGGCCGCCCCGTCGCGTCTGGCCCTAGGTACGGGCGGACGGACGGGGGGTGTTCAACGCGCGGGGAAGTTTTTTCGCGGGATGCGGTTTCGGGGCGTCAAAGCACGTCCCGACCTCCTCCCTCCTTCGTGGGACTTCGCCGCGGATCCCGGCGAGCCGTCCTGCGGGGGCGCCGATGATCCCTCTCGTGCACGCATCGGAACGACCTTGTCCGCTTGATCGCCCCCGCGCGCCGGCCGCCCGCCGGTGGGCGGCCGCCGGCGTCCTCGCGCTCGCGCTGCTCGGCTCGGCGCCGCCGGCGCGGGCCGACGCGTGCGCGTTCGTGGGAGGCGGCCCGGACGGGCGGCCGGTCGCGGTCGCGGTGGCCGGGGACTGCCCGACGCCCGAACCGCCGCCACCGCCGTCGCCCACTCCCCCGCCGCCGGAGCCGCCGCCGGAGCCGACGCCCGCGCCGCGCCCCGAGCCGACCCCGGAGCCGACGCCCACGCCCTCCCCCGCTCCGGCCCCTCCGCCCGCCCCGGCCCCCCGGCCCACACCCCCGCCCGAGCCCCAGCCCGAGCCCGTCCCGCCGCCCGTGCGGCCGGCCCCCACTCCCCCGCCGCCCCCGCGCGCACCCGCGCCGCCCCCGCCCGTGGGCGCCACGCCCCCACCGCCCGCGCCCCCGCCGGCCCCCGCGCCGCGGCCCGCGCCCACCGCCTCACCGCGGCCGGTCGCGATCCCCACGTACCACAAGGCCGTCCGTCAGGTGCCGCGCGGCGGCACGTCGACGACGACGTTCGTCCTGCTCATCATGGCCCCCGCGGTGTTCGCGGTCGCCGCCCTGCGTCCCCGCTGACCCCCGGAGATCCCCCATGTCGGAATGGCTCGTCCTCAGCATCGCGATGGCCGCCGCCTGCGCCGTCGTCCTGACCATCGCCGTCCTCAAACAGCGCCGGGCCGGCGCGGCCGACGTCCCCGACGAGACGCCGGACGTCATCGAGTACATGACGATGATGATCGGCGTGGTCTACGCGATCGTCCTCGGCCTCGCGATCGCCGGCGTCTGGGAGGGGCGGGGCGCGGCGCAGGAGCACGTCCGCTTCGAGGCGCAGGCGCTGTACGAGGTGGACCGGCGCGCGGAGGTCTACCCGGTGGAGGTGCGGGAGCGGATCCGGGCCGACGTCGACGCGTACGTGGCGCACGTCGTGGACTCCGAGTGGCGGACGATGGCGGACACCGGACAGCTCTCCGCGAAGGGCACGGCGCTGCTGGAGAAGGTCCGGCGGGACGTCACGGACTACGTGCCGCGCACGGACCACGAGGGGCAGGCGTACCAGCCGCTGGTCGACCAGGTGGCGGCGGCGGACGAGGCGCGCAACGCCCGTGGGCAGTCGGCGAGTTCGACGATGCCGGGGGTGGTGTGGTTCGGGCTGGTCATCGGAGCCCTGGTCACCGTCGGCATGGTCTTCGCCCTGCAGATCCGGAACTCGCCGCGGGAGCTGCTCCTGGCGGGGCTGTTCTCCGCGCTGATCGCGTTCCTGCTGTTCCTGATCTGGGACTTCGACTCGCCGTTCAGCCGTGGCCTGGCGGCGACGGCCGACCCGTTCCTGACGCTCTTCCCCGATGTGGCGAGGACATGACGCCGTAACCCCGTTGTCAGTGGTCGCGTCTAGTCTTCGGACATGACTTCGCATCAGGTGTCACCCGAGTCCCGTCCCGCCACCCCCGTCCGCCCCGCGGCGGCCGTCAACGAGGAGATCCGCGCGCTCTGGCTGCGCGGACCCGGCCATCTCACCGGAGAACGCCGGCAGCACTACGAAGAGCTGGTCGCGGAGTGGGCGGCGGCCGTCCGGGCGGAGGTGGTCACGGCGGCGTGAGCGGGGGCCGGCTCCCCCCCGTCGGGAGAGCCGGCCCCGGCCGGTTCAGCGCGCCTCGGCCTCCCAGGGCCCCCGTTGCTACCGCGGGGTGGGATCGGGGGCGGGCCCCGTTCCCGTGCCGTGCCAGGAGTTCCAGAGCGCCGCGTACGCGCCGCCCGCCGCGACGAGTGCGTCGTGCGGGCCGACCTCGACGAGTCGGCCCTCGGCCATGACGGCGACCCGGTCGGCGTCGTGGGCGGTGTGCAGCCGGTGGGCGACGGCGATGACCGTGCGGCCGGCGAGGACGGCGGCCAGGGCGCGTTCGGTGTGGCGGGCGGTGGCGGGGTCGAGGAGCGCGGTGGCCTCGTCGAGGATCAGGGTGTGCGGATCGGCCAGGACGACCCGGGCGAGGGCGAGCTGCTGGGAGTGGGCGCCGTCCAGGCGGTGGGCGTGCGGGCCGAGTTCGGTGTCGAGGCCGCCGGGCAGTTCGTCGGCCCAGTCGGCCCCGACGGCGTGGAGCGCGGCCCGCAGCCGGTCGTCGGTGGCGTCGGGAGCGGCGAGGACCAGGTTGTCGCGCAGCGTGCCGAGGAAGACGTGGTGCTCCTGGGTGACCAGGACGACCTGCCGGCGCGGCCGCTCCGGACCCAGCTCGGCGAGCGGGACGCCGCCGACGGTCACCGACCCGGCGGACGGCGCGTCGATGCCCGCGAGCAGCCGGCCGAGGGTCGTCTTGCCCGCGCCGGACGGGCCGACGACCGCGAGCCGTTCGCCGGGGCGGACGGTGAGCGAGACGTCGTGCAGGACGTCCGGGCCGCCGGGGTAGGCGTAGCGGACGCCCGTGACCTCGATGCGGTCGTCGGCGGGGGCGCGGTCGGCGGCGGCCTCGGTGGTGGGCGCCTGCGCCAGGCCCTCGACGCGGGCGAACGCGGCGCCGCTGCTCTGCAGTTGCTCGACGCCCTGGAGGATCACGTTGAGCGGGTCGTCCATCTGCCGCAGGTACAGGGCCGCGGCGACGACCGCGCCGAGGGCGAGCGTTCCGTTCTCGACCAGCGGTGCGCCGACGAGCAGCACGGCGGCGAGTGGCGGGACGAACGCGCTGTCGACGACGGGGAAGAGGACGTTGCGCAGGAACAGGGTCCGCATGCGGGTGCGGCGGGACGCGGCGACGGCCGTCGCGCACGCCTCGATCCGCCGGCCCTCCAGGCCGAGGGCGGCCACCGTGCGCGCTCCGGCGGCGGTGGCGGCGAGCACCTCGGCGACCGCTGAGTTGGCGGCGCCCTCGTCCAGGTAGGCGTCCCTGGCGCGGCGGAGGTACCAGCGGGCGACGCACCAGGCGAGGAGCAGCCCGAGGAAGCTGCTCGCCCCGAGCACCGGGGCGACGACGAAGACCGCGCCGACGACGAGGACCAGTTGCACGCAGGCGATCAGGATGTCGGGGGCGGCGTCGCGGAGGGTCGTGCCGACGAGGTCGACGTCGGCGGTGCCGCGGGCGGCGAGGTCGCCGGTCCCCGCGCGTTCGACGGTGGAGGGGGGCAGCGCGAGCGCGCGGTCCACGAACCGTTCGCGGATCCGGGCCGCGGTGCGCTCGCCGAAGCGGTGGCCGAGGTACTGGGCGTATCTGACCAGCACGAACTGGAGCAGGGCGAATCCGAGGAGGGCGAGGGCGAACCGGTCGACGTCCCGGGTCCCGGCGCCCGCCTCGATCCGGTCGATCATCCGGCCGAGGAGGAACGGGCCGACGAGTCCCGCGGCGGCGGCGAGTCCGTTGAGGACGAGCACGACGGAGAAGGCGCGGCCGTCCCGCCGGACGAGGGACCAGGCGGCCCGGCGGACGTGCGGCCGGTCGGCGACGGGCAGCGGGGAGGTCATCGCGGGAGCTCCTCGGCGTGGTGGCGGGCCGGCGGGACGGGAGCCGGCCCCACCGCCTCGTCGGGCTCCGCCTCGCGCGCCACCAGCGCGCGGTAGCCGGGCTCGGCGCGCAGGAGGCCGCCGTGGGTGCCGGTCGCGGCGACGCGTCCGTCGGCGAGGTAGTGGATGGTGTCGGCCTGTTCGAGGACGAGCGGCGAGGACGTGGTGACCAGGGTGGTGCGCCCGGCCCGCGCGGTGCGCAGCCGCGCGGCGACAGCCGCCTCGGTGTGCGCGTCGACGGCTGAGGTGGGTTCGACGGCCAGCAGCGTCTCGGGGTCGGCGAGCAGTGCGCGCACGAGCCGGACCCGCTGGCGCTGGCCGCCGGAGAGGTTGCGGGCCTGCGCGTCGACCGGGGCGTCCAGGCCGGCCGGGAGCCCGGCCACGACGTCCTGGGCGGCGGCCGTGCGGAAGGCCGCGGCGACGGTCTCCTCGTCGAGTTCCGCGGGGTCGGTCCGACCGGCGACGACCTCGCGGAGGGTGCCGGCGAACAGGTCGGCCTCGTTGTCGGCGACGAGGATGCGGGCGCGGACCTGGGGAAGGTCGAGGCCGTCGAGGCGCAGACCGCCCCAGGTGGCGTCGGAGGGGGCGAACCGGCCGAGGCGGTTGACGACGGCGGCGGCGTCGGCGGGGCGGGCGGTGACGAGCGCGGTGAGCCGGCCGGGGAGCAGCTCGACGCCGGACTCGGGGTCGTACAGGACGGCCGGCCCGGCGGGGGCGTCGATCGGCGCCGACGTGCCGTCCGGGTCGCCGGAGTCGTCCGCGCGCAGACGCAGGAAGTCGGTGATGCGCCGGGCGGCGACGAGGCCGCGGGTGATCTGCCCGCCGCACTCGATGAAGAAGAAGACGGGGATCACCAGGACGGCGACGTACCCGTAGACGGAGACGAGTTCGCCGACGCTGATCTCGCCGCGGGCGGCCATCCGGGCCGCGGGCCAGGTGACGGCGGCGACGAACAGGGCGGGCAGCCCGACGCCGAGCGCCTGGATCCAGCTGTTGACCGCGCCGACCCGGTAGCCCTCGGCGCGGGTGGCGTCCGAGGCCGCGCGGTAGCGGGCGGCGCAGAGCTCCTTGCCGCCGAGTCCGTTGAGGACCCGCAGTCCGGCGACGAGGTCGGCGATGCGGGCGGTGAGCGCGCCCTGCCGCTCGCGGTAGCCGCGCTCGGCGGACTCCAGCCGCCCGAGGAGCGGGCCGAGGAGCAGGACGATGACGGGCACGCCGAGCAGGACCATGACCGTGAGCAGCGGCGAGACGGCGTACAGGAGCCCGGCGACGAGGAAGTAGGCGAGGAACGAGCCGACGCCGGGCCCGACGACGGTGAGCGCCGAACTGACGCGCTGCACGTCGGTGATGCCGATGGCGACCACCTCGCCCGCGCTGACGTGCCGGGTGAGCGCGCCGCCGAGCCGGGTCGACTGCCGGACGACGGCCCCGACGGTGCGGAAGGTGGCGTCCATGCGGATGTGGGTGAGCGTGCGGTGCCGCAGCATCCCGACGAGTCCGGTCACCACCCCGGACACCGCGAGCACCCCCGTCCAGGCGTACAGCGCGCCGGAGTCGCCCGCCCGCAGCCCGTCGTCGATCGCCCGCGACAGCAGGTACGGCGGAAGGGTGAGACCGGCCATCCACAGGGTGCCGAGCACGGAGGCGGTCAGGACCCGGCGGAGCTGGCGGTGGGCCAGCCACCACAGGTAGCGCGCGGGGCCGCGCTGTTCGGGTTCCTCGGACCGCGCCGTCGCCGTGATCACCTCACCGACCCTATCGGCGGCCCCCGCGGGGGGAACCCGGATTTCCGGCTCCCCATCCGCCGTCCCGCGACCGCTCGTCGTACCACTCGTCGCCCCGTTCGACCGCTGGTCGCCCCCGCGGTGCCCGCCAGGTGTGCACGTCGTCCGGGATGCGCTCGTATACGGCCTGTGGCGGACGTCACAGCGCGACAGGAGCCGAGGGAGAGGGAGTCGACGGTGGGCACCAGGACGGAACGGCGGACCGACGAGCGGGCGCTGGCCGAGCTGCAGCGCGAACACGGCCGCGCGCTGCACTCGTTCCTGCTGGGGCTCACCCACGGGGACCGGATGCGGGCGGAGGACCTGGCGCAGGAGACGTACGTCCGCGTCTGGCAGCACCCGGAGGCGATGGACACCGCGCACGACTCGATGCGGCCGTGGCTGTTCACGGTCGGCCGGCGGCTCGCCATCGACGCCCGGCGGGCCCGGCAGGCGCGGCCGTCGGAGGTGGCGGCGGTGGAGCCGGAGGACGCCCGGGTCCGCGCGGACCATTCCGACCACGCCGACCGCGCGGCGGCCGCCCTCGACGTGCGCGAGGCCGTCCGCACCCTGCGGCCCGAGCACCGCGACGTCCTGGTGCAGGTGTACTTCCGCGGGGCCAGTGTGGCGGAGACCGCGGCCGCGCTCGGCATCCCCGAGGGCACGGTCAAGTCGCGGGCGTACTACGCTTTGCGGGCACTGAGGAACATACTTCCGGAGTACGCGGTCGACCTGCGGTGAAACTCGGCGGAGGTTCAAGGGTTGGCAAAGCGCCTTGCCCCGGACCCCCGTTGAGTAATCGGCTACTTCCATCCGTGTTCTGCCATGAGGACAGTCGGAGGAAGGCGAGTCGGCATGTTGCCCAACAGCTCGAACGAACAGAACAGCACCAGCGGCGGCGAACTCGCGGTGCCGATGGCGTGGATGTACGCCGAGTACATCGCCGATGAGCTGCTGCGCACCGGTGACCTGATGCCGCCGACCACCTTCGAGTTCCGGGCGGGGCGGGACGCGCTCGCGCTGACGATCTTCCTGGAGGACTCCGAGGGCGAGCTCTCCGGCATCCGTGTCGTCTCCCAGCTGGAGTGCTGGCTGGCGCTGACGGCCTACGACCAGCCCTGGCGGTCCTGGGTGCTCGAACGGCTCGCCCGCCGAGAGGCGGAGGTGCGGGAGTCGGGCGGGCCCGCCGGACCGGACCTGGAGCTGGCCCGGGCGGCCTGGCGGTGGCTGCAGGAGACCGAGCTGCTGGCCGCCGACCTGGACGCGGTGACGCTGCCGGGCGGGCCGCCGCCGGACGAGGACGACGGACCGAAGGTGTGGACCCCGGCCTGGCGGCTGGGGCTGCCGCTCGGCCACCTGGCGATCCACCTGTTCTGACCGTGCGACGGCCTGCGGGGATCGCCCGCACGGACCTGACGTCGCGTCAGGAGTGCACGCCCGCCCGGTACTTCGGCACCCGCACCGTGATCTTCATGCCCGCGTCCTGCCCGGTCTCGATGACCAGCCCGTAGTCGTCGCCGAAGACCTGCCGGAGCCGCTCGTCGACGTTCAGGAGGCCGACCCCCGCCGACGGGCCGCCCTCCCCGCGCAGGATGCGCCGCAGGCGCTCGGGGTCCATGCCGCCGCCGTCGTCCTCGATGACGACCTCCGCCTCGCTCCCCGCGTCCTGGGCGCTGAGCGTGATCCGCAGCGGCGGCCCGGACGGGGCGGCGGCCCCCTCCAGACCGTGCTTGACGGCGTTCTCCACCAGCGGCTGGAGGCAGAGGAACGGCAGGGCGACGGGCAGCACCTCGGGGGCGATCTGCAGCCGCACGGACAGCCGGTCGCCGAACCGCGCCCGCACCAGCTCCAGGTACTGGTCGATGGAGTGCAGTTCGTCGGCGAGCGTCGTGAACTCGCCGTGCAGCCGGAAGGAGTAGCGGGTGAAGTCGGCGAACTCCAGGAGCAGTTCGCGGGCCCGCTCGGGGTCGGTGCGGACGAACGAGGCGATGGCGGCGAGCGAGTTGTAGACGAAGTGCGGGGAGATCTGCGCCCGCAGCGCCTTGACCTCCGCCTCCGCTACCCGGGTGCGGGAGAGGTCGAGGTCGGCGAGTTCGAGCTGGACGGAGATCCAGCGGGCGACCTCGTCGGTGGCCCGCGCGAGGACGGCGGACTCGCGGGGCGCGTAGGCGACGAGCGCGCCGAGGACCCGGCCGTCGACGACGAGCGGGGCGGCCACCGCCCAGCGCAGCGGGCACTCCAGGTCCGCGCAGGAGCTGTCGTGGGCGGCCTGCCGGCCGGTGTCGAGGAGCCCGGCGAGCTGCGGCATGACCCCCGCCGCGTGGTGGTGTCCCGAGCCGTCCCAGGCGAGGACGGCGGACCGGTTCGTCAGGCACAGCGCGTCCGTGCCGAGCAGGGTCCGCAGCCGGCGGGCGGCCTTGCGGGCGGTGTCCTCGGTGAGCCCGGCCCGCAGCGGGGGCGCGGCGAGGGAGGCGGTGTGGAGCGTCTCGAAGGTGGCGCGCTCGACGGGGGTGCCGACGTCGCTGCGGCCGTCGGGCGAACGGGCGGCGCGCCGGCCGAGGAGGAAGCCGCCGGCGAGCAGCAGCGGGCAGAGCGCGAGCAGCACGGCGGCCGCGATGCCGGTCATCGCGGGCTCCGGGGGCTCCGGGGGCTCCGGGGGCTGCGCGGGCGCCGCGGGCGGCGCGGGCCGGTCACGACAGCCGCCGGGTGAGCGACTCGGGCAGGTGCAGCCGGGTCATGGTGGCGCTGGTGTGCGGGGGCACGGCGTGCGGGGTGGCGAGCGAGACGAGGACCATGGCGAGGAAGCCGACCGGCACCGACCAGACGGCCGGCCAGGCGAGCAGCGTGTGCAGCCAGCCGCCGCGCACGACTCCCCCGACGGTGAGCGCGACCGCGACCAGCGCCGATCCGCCGCCGAGCAGCAGCCCGGCGATCGCGCCCGGCGGGGTGAGCCGCCGCCACCAGATGCCGAGGACGAGCAGCGGGCAGAACGAGGACGCGGACACGGCGAACGCCATCCCGACCGCGTCGGCGACCGGCACCCCGCTCACGAGGAGCGCCCCGCCGAGCGGGAACGCCGTGGCGAGGACGGTGGCGAGCCGGAAGTGCCGCACCCCCTTCGCCGGCAGCACGTCCTGGCTGAGCACCCCGGCGACCGCCATCGTCAGCCCGGAGGCCGTGGACAGGAACGCGGCGAACGCGCCCCCGGCGACGAGCGCGCCGAGGAGGTCGCCCCCGATGCCGTCGACGACCTGTGAGGGCAGCAGCAGGACGGCGGCGTCGGCGTCCTGGCCGGGGTCGAGGCCGGCCGCGTAGACCCGGCCGAGGGCGCCGTAGACCGGCGGCAGCAGGTAGAAGCCGCCGATCAGGGCGAGGACGGCGACGGTGGTGCGGCGGGCGGCGCGGCCGTCGGGGCTGGTGTAGAACCGCACGACGACGTGCGGCAGGCCCATGGTCCCGAGGAAGGTCGCGACGATCAGCCCGTAGGTGGCGTAGAGCGGGTGGTCGGCGCGGCTGGTGGCGAGCGCCTGGGAGGAGCCGGTCGCGTCGGCGGCCCGGTGCAGGTCGAACCCGCCGGCGGGCGAGCCGTCGCCGCGCCAGGCGAGGACCAGGAACGCGGCGGGGACCAGCAGCGCGGTCAGCTTGAGCCAGTACTGGAAGGCCTGCACGAAGGTGATGGACCGCATGCCGCCGGCGGCGACCGCCGCGACGACGACCACCGCGACCAGCGTCCCGCCGAGCCAGCGCGGGGCGCCGGTGAGGATCTCCAGGGTCAGCCCGGCCCCCTGGAGCTGCGGGACCAGGTACAGCCACCCCGCGCCGACGACGAACACGCTCACCAGCCGGCGCACCGCCGTCGACTCCAGCCGGCCCTCGGCGAAGTCCGGCAGGGTGTACGCCCCGGAGCGCCGCAGCGGGGCGGCGACGAAGAGCAGCAGCACCAGGTAGCCGGCGGTGTACCCGACCGGGTACCAGAGCATGTCGGGGCCGTGCACGAGGACCAGGCCCGCGATGCCGAGGAAGGAGGCGGCCGAGAGGTACTCGCCGCTGATCGCCGCCGCGTTGAGGCCGGGGCGCACCGTGCGCGAGGCGACGTAGAAGTCGGAGGTGGTGCGGGAGATCCGCAGCCCGAACCCGCCGATGAGGACGGTGCTCAGGACGACCGCGGCGACGGCCGGGACGGCGTAGTTCTGGTTCACGTCGACCGCGCTAACGCCCGCGGACCAGGCGCGCGAAGTCCCGTTCGTTGCGCTCGGCGCGGCGGACGTACCACCAGGCGGTCAGGACCAGCGGCGGGTAGACGCCGAAGCCGAGCACCGCCCAGACGACGGTCGCGTTGCGCAGCGCGGCGAAGACCAGCGGCAGGGTCACCACGACGAGCGCGAGGACGGCGAACGCGGTGAGCCCGGCGCGCAGCTGGCTGCGCATGAGGGAGCGGACGTAGGCGGCGCCGAGGACGGTCTGCTCGTCGATCTCGGACTGGGTGCGGTGGCCGGGCAGCGCGCGCACCTGGCGCGGGACGCCGGTCACCGTCTCGCGGCGGGGTGCGGGGTCTGCGGACACGGGCCGGAGTGTACGCAGGCCGGGGCGGGCGGCGACAGGGGCGGGGGCGGGCGGCTCAGCGGGCCCGGGTCCGGCGCATCAGCAGGTCGCGCACCTCGCGCGCGTGCCGCCGGCTGACGGCGAGCACGACGTCGCCGAGCCGTACGCTCATCGCGCCGCCGTCGACCCGCAGTTCGTCGATGCGGTGCAGGGCGACGAGGTGGCTGCGGTGGATCCGCACGAAGCCGCGGTCCTGCCAGCGCTCCTCCAGGGTGGAGAGCGGGATGCGGACCAGGTGGCTGCCGTCGGCGGTGTGCAGCCGGGCGTAGTCGCCCTGCGCCTCGGCGTGGACGATTCGGTCGATGTCCACGAACCGGGTCACGCCGCCCAGTTCGACGGGGATCTGGTCGCCGGCCGGCCGCGGCAGGGCCCGCAGCTCCGCGACCCGGCGGACGGCCTCGGCGAGCCGTTCGCGGCGGACGGGCTTGAGGACGTAGTCCACCGCCTTGAGGTCGAAGGCGCGGACGGCGAAGCCCTCGTGGGCGGTGACGAAGACGATGGGCGGCGGGTCCAGGAAGCCGGCGAGCAGCCGGGCGACATCCAGTCCGGTCAGTCCGGGCATCTGGATGTCGAGGAAGATCACGTCGAGCGCGGCCTCCGGCGGGCCCTCGACGGCCCGTCCGATGCGCCGCAGCGCCTCGGTCGCGTCCGTGGCGCCCTCCGCGCTCCGCACCCGCGGGTCGTCGCGGAGCAGGTAGAGCAGCTCGGCGAGGGCGGGCTCTTCGTCGTCGACGGCCAGTACGCGCAGCATGCGGACGGAGTTTAGGGGGTGTCCGACGGATCCTGCCCGTGGTCGTGGTGCCGGACGCAGATCGGAAGCCCGATCCCAGCCGGGCCAGATCCGCCGGACACCCCCAGGGGCTTCGGACCGTAGTTGAGTGATTCCGGGGCGGCACGCGTAAGGAGGGGTGGGCGCCCCGGGTGGGGCGTCCGGTTTCCGAGACGCAATCCATGGCACAGGGACGTACCCAGGATGACGGCATGAGGTCCCCCGAGCGGGAGCGGCACCACGACGTCGGCGCGTACGCGCTCGGCGTCCTCGACCGGGCGGAGGTCCTCCGCTTCGAGGAGCACCTGGCACGGTGTCCGGCGTGCACGGCACGCCTTGGCGAACTACAGGAGCTGGCAAGGGAGTTGGCCACGCTCGCGCCGGTCCCCGAGACGCCGCGGCGACCGCCGGACGGGCGGCTGCGGGCGACCGTGCGGCGGGCCCGCAGACGGCGGCGGGCCGGGCTGCTGGCCGCGGTCGCCGTGCTCGCCGTCGGTGTGCCCGCGGCGACGCTCGCGGCGGTCCCGCCGGCCGTGGCCTCCGCGTCCGTGACCGCGCACCCGCGGGCCTGGGGCGGCACGGACATCGACGTCACCGTCCGCCATGTCCGCTCGGCGTCGGCCTGCTCCCTCGTCGCCGTCGGCCGCGACGGGTCCCGCGAAACGGTCGCGACGTGGTCGGCGCGCGACGGAGCGGAGGTGACGGTGCAGGGGGGTACCTCGATGCCCCGCGACGGCATCGACCACTTCGAGGTGAGCACCCCGGACGGCCGTCGGCTCCTGACGGTGCCACCCCCTTCCGGCCCGGCCGGCGTCTGAGGCCGGGGGCGCAGCCCGGCACGGGGGTGCAGGGCCCCCGCCTCAACGGTGCGGGCGGGGCCGGGTGTCCACGGAGGCGCCGGCGGGACCGGCGAAGGGCGCGACGCGGCGCAGGAGGAGCAGGGCGACGTCGTCGTCGTTGCGGCCGCCGAGGACGTCCTCGCAGAGGCGGTCGGCGAGTTCCTGGAGGTCGTGCGGGCCCTCGTCGACGAGGCGGTGCACCAGGCGGACGCCGTCGTCGAGGTCGGCGCCCGGCTGCTCGACGAGGCCGTCGGTGCACAGCAGCAGCGTCGCGCCGGGGTCGAGGACCACGGTGGTGACCGGGTAGTCGAGCGCCCCGAACTCCGCGGAGAGGCCGAGCGGGAGCCCGCCCGGCACGGCGACCCGGCCGCAGGGGCCGTCCGCGGGGCGCAGGAACGGGTCGATGTGACCGGCCCGGACGAGCCAGGCGAGGCCCGCTCGCAGGTCCACCTGGGCGTAGGTGCAGGTGGCGAAGCGGTCGGTGTCCAGCTCGTTCAGGAAGACCGAGGCGCGGGCGACGACCTCGGCCGGTCCGTGCCCCTCGGCCGCGTAGGCGCGCAGCACGATCCGGAGCTGTCCCATGACGGCCGCCGCGTCGGTGTCGTGGCCCTGGACGTCCCCGATGACCGCCCCGAACCGGCCGCCGGGCAGCGGGATCAGGTCGTACCAGTCGCCGCCGATGTCCCGGCCGAACCGGGCGGAGCGGTAGCGGACGGCGATCTCCGCCCCGGGCACGTCGGGGATGCGGCGCGGCAGCATCGCCTGCTGGAGCCCCTCGGCGAGGTCCTTCTCCTGCTCGTAGAGCATCGCCCGCATCAGGCTCTGCCCGATGCTGCTGCCGAGCGCGACCAGGACGTTGCGCTCGTCGGTGGTGAAGCCCGTCTTGCCGCGGAAGAGCAGCCCGAACGCGCCGATGGGCCGGGCCTGGGCGATGAGCGGCAGGTAGGCGGCCGAGGAGACGTCCAGGTGGGTGATCTTCGACCACAGGCCGGGGTAGGACGCGGCGAACTCCTCCCGGCTCTCGATGAACCGCGGCGCGAGCGTCCGCACCGCCTCGCTCATCGGGTACGGCTCGTCGATGCGGGTCAGCTCGGTGCCGGGCACGAACCCGCTCTGCCGGTCCTCCGCGACGAGCCGGATCCGGTTGCCCTCGACCAGCCCCATGACGAGGCTGGCCGCGCCGAGCCGGGAGAGTCCGCCGAGGTCGCGCAGCACGTCGATGACGTCCCGCACCGTGCGCGCGTGCGCGAGCGCCGCCGTGGTGCCCTGCACGATGCCGGCCTGCCGGAGGCTCTCGGCGTCCTGTTCGAACCGGGCGGCGGAGTCCGCGAGTTCCAGGGTGGCGTCGCGCACGATGCCGATGATCCGGTGCGGCCGTCCGTCGGCCGCCCGGCGCACGGAGCCCTGGGTGTGGGTCCAGCGCAGGGAGCCGTCGCGGCGGCGGATGCGGAAGTACGCCCCGTAGCGGTCGGTGCCGCTCTTGAGCGCCCGGGAGACGACGCCGTCCAGGCGTACGGCCTCGTTCGGCGGGACGCGGGAGGCGAGGGTCGCCGGCCGGTCGTCGTATTCGTCCGCACGCAGGTCGAACACGCGCAGGGCAGCGGAGTCGAGGTGCATGAGGCCCCGGTCGAGGTCCCAGTCGAAACCGCCCATGTCGTTGAGGGCCAGGCTCAGGTCCGGGTGGGCGGGCCAGTCGTCCGGAACTGACAGGGCCCTCTCCTCCCGTTCGCCCATGGGCTCACTGTGACACCGTTCGCCCCCTGCCGCGATCGGACCGCCGCTCACTACGGTGGGGCGCATGACGACCTGGGAGACGAGCACCGCAGGGGACATCGCCGCCGCCGTACGGGAGGGCCGGGCCGTCCCGCGGCAGGTGGTGGCCGACCGGCTCGCCCGGATCGAGCGGCTCGACGGCCGGATCGGCGCCTTCCGCACGGTCCGGGCGGCGGCCGCGCTCGCCGAGGCCGACGCGGTCGCCGCCCGGCCCGACCTGGACCGGCTCCCGCTGGCCGGGGTGCCGGTCGCGGTCAAGGACAACGTGCCGGTGCGGGGCGAGGCGACCCGCTCCGGCTCCGCCGCCACCTCCGCGGCCCCCGCCTCCGCCGACCATCCGGCGGTCGCCCGGCTGCGGGCCGCCGGCGCGGTCGTGGTCGGCCTGACGAACGTGCCGGAGCTGTGCGTCTTCCCCACCACCGACGGCCCCTACGGCACCGCCCGCAACCCCTGGGACCTGCGCCGGACCGCAGGCGGCTCCTCCGGCGGCGGCGCGGCGGCCGTCGCCGCGGGCCTGGTCCCGCTGGCGCTCGGCAACGACGGGCTCGGCTCGCTGCGCATCCCCGCGGCGAACTGCGGGGTGGTCGGCTTCCGGGCCGGCCACGGCGCGGTCCCCTCCGGGCTGGGGGCAAGCTCCTGGTTCGGGATGGCGGAGAACGGTCCGCTGGCCGGGACAGCGGAGGACGCCCGGCTGATGTACGCCGTCCTCGCGGGCGAGCCGGCGCAGGACCCCGCCCCGGCCTCGCTGCTGCGCGTCGCGCTGTCCGTCCGGAGCCCGATGCCCGGGCTGCGGGTCGCGGGCGCCTGGACCACGGCGGTCGAGGAGGCCGCGAAGGTCCTCACGAAGGCCGGCCACGAGGTGGTGCCCGCCGAGCCGCCCTATCCGGCCTGGCTGGGCGCGGCCGCCCTGGCCCGCTGGACGGCCGGGACGGCGGAGGACGCCGCCGGGCTCGACCCCGCCCTCCTCGCGCCCCGCACCCGCCGCCACGCGGCCGCCGGCCGCCTCGCCGCCCGCGCCGGGCTGCTGCGCACCGACCACCGGGCCCGGCTGCGCGCGGTCATGGACCCGTTCTTCGAGCGGTACGACGTCCTGCTCACGCCCGCCCTCGCCCGCCGCGGCCCGCTCGCCGCGGACTCGGCGGGCCGGGGCTGGGCGGACCGCGGCTGGCTGCCGAACCTGGTCGACAGCGCCCGCTACGCGCCGATGTCCGCGGTCTGGAACATCGCCGGGTGGCCGGCCCTCTCCGTGCCGTTCGGCCGGCTCGGCAGCGGGGCGCCGTGCGCGGTGCAGCTGGTGGGGCGGTCGGGTTCGGAGCACCGGCTCCTGGACCTGGTCCGGCAGATCGAGGAGCTGCGGCCCTGGACGCGGCTGGCCCCGGTCGGCTGAACGCGCCGCCGGGGCC
>NZ_JBHWZH010000038.1:0-45489 GCF_042728285.1 Streptomyces sp. NPDC060194
GCCGCTCCCTCCTCGGAGGGGGCGGCCTTCGCCGTACGTCCGGTCCCGCGCTACGCGGCCGCCTTCGCGAGCTTCAGCGCGTAGTCCGGCCACCACTGGCCGGCCGGCGGGCCGCCGCGGCACTCGCCGTCGGACTCGCCGGGCCGCTTGATCCACAGGAACGCGTCGACCTGCTCGTCGCCGGTGTCGGTGGTGGGGGTCTCGCCGAGCGCGCGGCCGGGCGGGTTGCACCACTTCTGGGCCGGGTCGCCGCCGTCGTAGGGGCCGTTGCCGTTGCGGCTGGTGTCGATCACGAAGGGCTTGTTCCCCACCTTCGCCGACAGCTCCTTGCCGTAGCGGATCGACTCCTCGGTCGTGTAGAAGTTCGACACGTTGACGGAGAAGCCGTCCGCGCGCTCGACCCCGGCCCGCTTCAGCGGCTCGAAGATCTGCTCCGTGTCGCCCCAGCCCGCGTTGCCCGCGTCCAGGTAGACCTTGGTGTTCTTCAGCGCGCCCAGCTTGTCGACCGCCTCGCCGAGCAGCGCGTACCGCTCCTCGTGGTACTTCTGGTCGGTGCACCGGTCGACCATGTGCAGGACGGCGTCGGGCTCCAGGACCACGGTCGCGGGCCGGTCGCCGATGCCCTTGGCGACACCGTCGACGAACGCCCGGTACTCGTCGCCGTCGGCGGCGCCGCCCGCGGAGTGCAGACCGCAGTCGCGGTGCGGGATGTTGTAGAGGACGAGGACGGCGTCCCGCTCGGCCTCGCCGGCCGCCTCGGTGTAGCCGCGGGCCTGCTCCTCGGGGTCCTCCGGCCTGATCCACTCCGCGGCGGGCTGCTCGGCGATCTTCCGGATGAGCTCGGCGTTCTCCTTCTCGCCGTCGCCGTAGTCGGCGAGCTGCCGCGCCGCGGTGCTGTCGGGGTTGACCCAGAACGAGGAGACGTCCGCGGGGCGTTGGCCGATCCCGCCGCTGCCGCCGGACGTTTCGCCGCCGCTCTTGCCGTTGCCGCCGTCGCCGTCCGAGGAGCACGCGGTGAGCAGCAGCGCAGCCGCGCCCGCCGCCGCCATTCCCGCCCGCCACCGGGTACCCCTGCGACCGTGCCTGCCGTACATCCCACTCCCCCTCGCGGCCGCATTTGTGTGCCGCTCTGCCGTGCCGGACCCTGCGCGTCCCCCGCCCGGCAATCCTGACACAGCCGGACGACGGGGCGGGCGGGCGGATCTCGCTTCACTCTTCTCAGGACGGCTGCTACCCGGCGCTCGGTTCGCCAGACACCGGACGCCGGACGGAAGGTGCCGGAATCCCCCTGGGCCGGGCGGCCCCGGTGGGTTTACCCTGCGAGGGCCGCCCGGCCGGGACCGCGTCCCGGCCCCGCGGAACGCGACCTCCTGCCCGGCCCGGGGCTCTCCCGCGACCCCGGCGCCCGAGGCGGTCGAGGACCGCCCGGCCGGCGGTGCCCCCGGGGGGAGCGGACCGCCGGCCGGGCCGGGTCGTACCGGGTGAGTGCGCGTCAGGTCCCCCCGCGGATGCGGGTCTGCGACCGGCGCCGGCCGCGGTTCAGCTGCGGTGGGTGCCCGTCAGGTACGCCGAGACCACCACGTTCGCGCTGTATGTCCCCGCCGCGCGGTCGTACGTCCCCCCGCAGGTGATCAGCCGCAGCTCGGCGCGGCCCGCGCGGTGGGGGCCGTAGACCGCGTGCGCGTCGAAGCCGTCGCGCTCGACCACGGCGACGTCGTCGACGGTGAACTCCGCCACCGTCCCGTCGGCCCGCTCCACGCGGATCTCGTGCCCGGGCTCCGCCGCGCTCAGGTCGTGGAAGACGGCCGGCCGGCTCGCGGTGTCGACGTGGCCGACGAGGATCGCGGGCCCGGCGGCGCCGGGCGCCGTACCGGCCCCGTACCAGCCGACCTGCGACGGCCGGTCGAACGGGGGCGGCTCGACGGCCCCGGACGCGTCCAGGCCGCGGGCGGCGACCGGCGCGTCCACGCCGAGCGCGGGGACGAGCACCCGGCGGGGCGCCGGCCGCCCGGCCAGCGGCTCGTGGGCCGCGGGCAGGGCGGCGGTGAACGGGCGGCCGACGGCCGCCATGTCGCCGGTCGTCGGGCCCGAGACGGGCCGCGGGACGTCGGCGACGTCGCGGCCCCACAGCCACAGCCCGCACAGCAGCAGCGCCCAGGCGAGGGCGGTCATCCACCCCCCGCGCCCGGGCGCGGGGGCCTCCTCGGACACGGTCAGCCCTGCCCGCGCCGCCGCCGGACGCTGCGGGCGGCCACGGCCACCGCGGCGACCCCGGCGAGCGCGAGGCCGATCACGGCGTGCCGGGCGCCGGGGCCGTTGCCCTCGTCCTCGTCCGTCTGCGCGAGGGGGCCGGCCGCCAGCATCGTCGCCGTGCCCCCGCCGCCCGCGTGGACGGCCGAGACCGGGCTCGCGTACGGGTCGGGCGACGGCGGGGCGTCGAGCACGTGCAGGGTGCCCTGCGCCGCGGCCTCCTCACCGCCGCAGTTCGCGAAGACCCGGTACTCGCCCGGCGTCGCCGTGGCCTTGACCGTCGCCTCGGCGAACAGGCTGTCCTGGTCGGCGGACGGGCCGAGGTGCGCGTCGGAGACGAAGACCTCGGAGACCGCCTGGCCGGTCGTCCCGGTGCAGCCGAAGACCCGCAGGTCGACCGCCTGGCCCGGGTGGGCGCTCGACGGGGTGACCGTGATCGTGCCGGCGTCGCCCTCGGCGTGGGCGGCGGGGGCGAGGAGCGCGGTCTGCGCTCCGGCCAGGGTGAGGATGCAGGCCGCCGCCCCGACGGCACGGATGGTGAGCAGATGCGGACGCATGGTGAACCTCCTGCTGAGAAGATTCCTCCGGGTCGCGCGATTCCGCATCCCGAGCCGCTCCGGAAGCCGGCGCTCCGGCGTCGTCGCAGGTCGGAGCCGGTCTCAGATGAGCTCGACGAGATCCGCGATCGAGTCGACCACGTGCGTGGGGCGGTAGGGGTACCTGCCGATGCTCTGCCGGCTGCTGAGCCCGGTCAGCACCAGGAACGTCTCCATGCCGGACTCCAGACCCGCGAGGACGTCGGTGTCCATCCGGTCGCCGATCATCGCCGCGGCCTCGGAGTGGGCGCCGATCTTGTTCAGCCCGTGCCGCATCATCAACGGGTTCGGCTTGCCGATGTAGTACGGCTCCTTGCCGGTCGCCTTCGCGATCAGCGCGGCGACCGAGCCCGTCGCGGGCAGCGGGCCCTCGGCGGAGGGGCCCGTCTCGTCGGGGTTCGTGCAGATGAACTTCGCGCCGGCGTTGATCAGGCGCACGGCCTTCGTCATCGCCTCGAACGAGTACACCCGCGTCTCGCCGAGGATCACGTAGTCGGGCTCGATGTCCGACATCGTGTACCCGACCTCGTGCAGCGCGGTCGTCAGCCCCGCCTCCCCGATCACGTACGCCGTCCCGCCGGGCCGCTGCGAGTCCACGAACTGGGCGGTCGCCAGCGCGGACGTCCAGATGTTGTCGACGGGCACGTCGAGCCCCATCAGGTCCAGGCGGCGCTTGAGGTCGCGCGGGGTGTAGATCGAGTTGTTCGTCAGCACGAGGAACGGCCTGCCCGAGTCCTGCAGCCGCTTCAGGAACGCGTCCGCGCCCGGGATCGGCACGCCCTCCTGAACGAGCACGCCGTCCATGTCCGTCAGCCACGCCTCGATCGGCCTGCGCTCGCTCATCGGCCCTCACCCTCCGCTCCCCGCACGCCCTGTGGCCTGCGCGGCCAGCCTACATTTCGCCCCGGTGGGGGCGGTCGCTCGCGCCGGGGGCGCAGGAGACCTCAGCCCGGCGATGGGGTCTCCCCTGCTCGAGCGAAGTCGAGAGCTCGGGGAGGTTCGAGGCCGCCGGGCGGAGCCCGGTACCCGCCGGCAGGCGGAACGGCGCCCGCCCGAGGGCCACGCAGCGGAGCTGCGCATCGATGGCGCGGGAAGGGGCGGGTGGGGGGAACGACCGGGGCGGAACCCCGGTCAGGGGCGGACCCGCCGAGCAGCCAGCACGAGCACCGTTCCGGCGAGGACGAGCCCCCCGGCCGCCAGGCCGAGTCGGGCCAGGGCTCGCGGCCCGGTCGCGGCCAGTTCCGCTCCCGCCGCCCCGGCCGCGGAGCCGTCCGCCCTCTCGGGGACGGCCCCGTCGCCGCCGGGGGCCGGGGCCGCCGCCCCGGGCTCCTTGCCCGCCCCGGGGCCGACCCCGGCACCCGCGTCCTGCGGGGGCACCCCGTCGCGCCGCGGCGGACGACCCGCCCCCACCCCCACGTCGAACCGGTACGCGGGCGACTCCCCCACCCACTCCCCGTCGTCCCCCCGCCGCTGCACCAGCGCCGCCCGCACGACCACGCGGTCCGGCGCCGTCCCCGCCGTGAAGGCGAGCCGCACGTCGAGGGTGCCGGTCTCGCCGGGGGCGAGCGTCAGCCCCCGGAATCCCGCGTCGAAGACCCCCACGTTCTCGTCCGCGTCCGTCTCGGAGAACCGCACCGGACGCCACCGCCCCGCCGGGTCCGCCGGCTCCCGGAACCCCATCCGGATCTGCTCCGGCCGCAGCGACCGCCGCTCGTCGAGCAGGACGAGCACGGGGTGCACGTCCCGGCAGACCCGCGAGGAGGTGTTGGTCAGCTCGACGGACCAGTGCCCGGGCGCGCCGCCCGCGGTGTAGCGAGCGGGCCCGTCGTGGATCTCGCTCCCGACGGCGAACGCCGCGCTGTCCGCGGTGCCGCACGAGGGGGCGGGCGAGGCGTCCGCGGACCCGCCGAGCCCGACGGCGACGAGCGCGGAGGCGACGGCGCAGGCATGACGCGGGCTCAGGCGCACGGGAGGCCCCCTCCTGGTCGCGGAACGGACCGCGACCGTCCCACACCGGGATGATCAACAGCTCATGACACGACCGTGCGCCGACCGCGAACCCCTCCATCGGCCGAGCGGGCGGGGCCTCCGCGATGACCCCGCCCGGCTCACCCCGCCCCGTCCGCCCGGTCCGTCCGCCCGAACAGCGGCGCGAGCACCGCCTGCGCCGCCCCCTCGGCCACCCCCCGCACCCCGCCGCCCGCCGCCCGCACCGGCACAGCGGGCCCGCCCTCGCGCCGCGCCCGCTCGCCGAGCACCGCGGCGACGCCGTCGACGAACGCCGTCTCGTCGGCGGCGACGGTCCGCCCGCCGAGGAGGACGAGGTCGATGTCGAGCAGGCTCACCAGGTTCGCCGCGCCGATCCCGAGCACGCGCGCCGCCCCGGCGACGTCCCCGCGCTCGACGGCCGCAAGGCACAGCGCCTCGACGCACCCGCGCTGCCCGCACCCGCAGACCGGACCGTCGAGCTGCACCACCTGGTGCCCGAACTCCCCCGCCCCCGTCCGGCTCCCCCGGTACACCGCGCCGCCGAGCACGAGCCCGGCCCCGAGCCCCGTCCCCAGGTGCAGGTACGCGAACGACTCGCCGGCCGCGCGGCGCAGCGCCGGGCCGAGCGCGGCGGCGTTGGTGTCCTTGTCCACGACGACGGGCGTCCCGCCGAGCCGCCGCGCGAGGGTGTCGCGCAGCGGGAAGCCGTCCCATTCGGGGTGGCCGGTGACGCGGTGCAGCACGCCGGTGCGGTGGTCGAGGGGGCCCGGCAGCGCGACCCCGACCCCCAGCGGCCCGCGGGGGCCGGCGGCGGGTCGGTGGACGGCGGGTGCGGTGACGGCGGCCACGGCCGGTGCGGGGCTGTCCGGACGCGCCCGTTCCCGTAGAAGGTGCTCCGTCGCGGCCGCCGCCGCCTCGACGGCGGCCTCGGGTCCCGCGGCGAAGTCGAGCGGGGTGCGGTGCGCGGCGACGGTGGCGCCGGCGAGGTCGACGAGGACGGCGCGCAGCTCGTCGCGGTCGAGGTGGACGCCGACGGCGTGCGCGGCGTCCGGGACCAGGCGCAGCACGGTGCGGGGCTTGCCGCCGGTCGACGCGCGCCGGCCGGCCTCGCGGGCGAGGCCCTCCGCCCGCAGCCGCGCGGTGATCTTGCTGACCGCCTGCGGGGTGAGCCCGGCCCGCTCGGCCAGCTCCAGCCGGCTGATCCCGTCCGCGCCCGCGCCGCGCAGCAGGTCGAGCACGACGGCGGCGCCGCGTCCGCGCGCGACGGGGGCGCCGGGGGGACGCGCGGGCACCGCGCGATCGGGCCCGCCGCCGGGGCCCGCCGCGTCGGTCCTGCTCCGCCCCGCGCGGTCCCCGGCCTCGTCTGCACCCGTCGGGTGTGCGTCTCGCCTGTTCACACGCCCCATTGTGGTCGTCGCTTGCACTTTGGCAACCGCGTTGCTTAAGTGGCGGGCATGACGAATGACGCACAGAACGGGGCCGGCGCCCCTCTCCGCGTGGCCCTCATCGGCTACGGGCTCGCCGGGTCCGTCTTCCACGCCCCGCTGATCAGCGCCACCGAAGGACTCGTGCTCGACACGGTCGTCACCTCGAACCCGGAGCGGCAGGCTCAGGCCCGCGACGCCTTCCCGGACGTCAGGTTCGCGGCGTCGCCCGACGAGCTGTGGGCGCGCGCCGACGAGCTGGACCTCGTCGTGATCGCCTCGCCGAACAAGACGCACGTGCCGCTCGCCACCGCCGCACTGAAGGCCGGGCTGCCGGTCGTCGTCGACAAGCCGGTCGCCGGCACCGCCGCCGAGGCGCGCGAGCTCGCCGCGCTGGCCGAGGAGCGCGGGCTGCTGCTCTCCGTCTTCCAGAACCGCCGCTGGGACAACGACTTCCTGACGCTCCAGGCGCTGATCGCCGACGGCTCGCTCGGCGACGTCACCCGCTTCGAGTCGCGCTTCGAGCGCTGGCGTCCGCAGCCGAAGGGCGGCTGGCGCGAGTCCGGCGACCCGGACGAGATCGGCGGCCTGCTCTACGACCTCGGCAGCCACGTCGTCGACCAGGCGCTGGTCCTCTTCGGCCCGGCGACCGCCGTCTACGCCGAGTCCGACGTCCGCCGCGCGGGCGCGGAGGCGGACGACGACACGTTCATCGCGGTGACGCACGCGTCCGGTGTGCGCTCGCACCTCTACGTCTCGGCCGTCACGCCCCAACTCGGCCCGCGCTTCCGGGTCCTGGGCTCGCGCGCCGGCTACGTGAAGTACGGGCTCGACCCGCAGGAGGCCGCGCTGCGCGAGGGCGCGCGCCCCGGTCAGGACGGTTCCGGCTGGGGCGAGGAGCCCGCGGAGGCCTGGGGCCGGCTCGGTGCGGGCGAGTCCCCGGCGACCGGGGGCGGCGAGCCCGTCCCGACCCGTCCGGGCGACTACCCGGCGTACTACGCGGCCGTCGCGGCGGCGGTGCGCGGGACGGGCGGCAACCCCGTCCCGGCGTCGCAGGCCGCCGCCGCGCTCGACGTCCTCGAAGCCGCCCGCCGTTCGGCGCGCGAGAACGTGACGGTGACGCTGTGACCGCGTCCGCGCCCGCGCCGTCGGTCGCCGAGATCGAGGCCCAGGAGCGGGAGTTGGTCCTCCCGCGCCTCACCTTCGAGGACGCCTGGGACCTCGGCTCGCTCCTGCGCGAGCTCGCCGTCGCCCAGGACGCCCCCGTCGCGATCGCCGTCCACCGCGGCTCCCGGCTCCTCTTCCACACCGCCCTGCCCGGCTCCTCCGCGGACAACGACGACTGGATCGACCGCAAACGCCGCGTCGTCGAGCGCTACGGCGCCAGCTCGCTGCTCGTGGGGACCCGCTTCCGCGAGCGCGGCTCGTCCTTCGAGGAGTCCTCCCGCCTGGACCCGGCCGTCTTCGCCGCGCACGGCGGCGCGTTCCCCCTCACCGTCCGCGACACCGGCGTCGTCGGCGTGGCAACCGTCTCCGGCCTCCCCCAACTCGACGACCACGCCCTGGTGGTGCAGGCCCTGCGCACGTACCTCACGCGGGGCTGAGCGGGTCGGCGGCCCCGGCCGGGTGCCATGATCGCCTCCATGGGCATCCAGATCACCCCGGCCGGGATCACCGACCTTCACCAGGTCCTCGCCGACCACCCGCGCTACTGGGGCGGGCGCGACCTGCGCCCGCTCCATCTCTCCACCCTGGTCCACGAGTTCCCCGAGACCTGCCTGGTCGCCCGCGCCCCCGACGGCATCCGCGGCTACCTCCTCGGCTTCGTCACCCCCGCCGGCACCGGCTACGTCCACCTGGTCGCCGTCCGTGACGACGCCCGCTCCACCGGCCTCGGCCGCCGCCTCCACGCAGCCTTCGCCGAGGCCGCGCGGCGCCAGGGAGCACGCCGCCTGCGCGCGGTGACCTCGCCGGCGAACACCGGCTCCGTCGCCTTCCACCGCCGCCTCGGCTTCGACGCCGTGCACATCGACGACTACGACGGCCCCGTCCCCCATGTCCCCATGTGCCACCCCTGACCTCGGTCATCCGGACCGGGTCAGCATCTCAGGGGCCACTGACATCGCCCCCTGGTCGTGCGGACCGGCCGCGGTGCCCCGTCACAGCTCGCGCGTCATGAACGTGCTGCTCGGGTCCGGGCGGTAGTCCGCGAAGGGGGCGCAGGGGGTGAAGCCGAACTTGGTGTAGAGGCGGCGGGCGGGGAGGAAGAAGGGGGCGGAGCCGGTTTCGAGGCTGAGGCGGCGGTAGGAGCGGCGGGCGGCCTCGTCGAGGATGTGGGCGAGGAGGGCGGAGGCGACGCCGCCGCGGGTGCGGGCGGGGGATGTGCGCATGGACTTCAGCTCGGCGTGGTCCGCGGAGAGCCGCTTGAGCGCGCCGCAGCCGATCACCTCGTCGCCGTCGAGGACGGACCAGAAGGTGACGTCGGGCGCGCGCAGCCCGTCCATGTCCAGCGCGTGCTTGCTCTCCGGCGGGGTGATCTCCCGCATCTGCCGGACGTGGTCCGCGAGGAACGCGGCGATCCGCGGCCCGGACAGGTCGTCCACGACGATTCGCATGTGCGGGTCCCTCCGGGAGCTGGGTTGCGAGGACTCTACGCGGGGGCGCGAGCTCGGCGCGCAGGGGTTCGGGGCGGGGCCCGGGTTCGAATCCGGGTCCGGGGCGGGGCAGGCGGGGCGGGGGCCAAGCCGGCCCCGGTCTCGGAACGGCCCACGGGGCTCGGCGCGGGTCCCGGGCTCGGGGGAAACCCCGGGTTCGGGGCGGGCCCGTGGAACGCGGCGCGATCCCGGATTCGGGGCGGGCCCGTGGAACGCGGCGCGATCCCGGATTCGGGGCAAGCTCCGGGGTTCGGCGAGGGCCCGCGAGAGGCGGCGCAGGCCCCGGCTTCGGGGCGGCACCTCGGCCGGGCGGCGTCCAGTTCGGGCGGGGGTCCGGTCCGGGCGGGGGGGCGGTTCGGGCCGGGGGGTTCGGTTCGGGCGGGGGGTCCGGTGGAGGCCGGCCGCGCTGGGGCCCGAATGCGTGGGCGGCTGATGCGGCGCAAGGCCGTCGGGGCGGCCGGTGTGGGGCGGGGCACCCGTTCGGCGCCCCGCCCCGTCGGCTACGCCTGTTTCAGCTGCTGCCGCTGCCGGCCGAGGCCGTCGACCTCCAGCTCGACGACGTCACCGGCCCGCAGGTACGGCTTGGGTTCCGGCGCGCCCATCGCGACGCCGGCGGGGGTGCCGGTGTTGACGACGTCGCCGGGGTACAGCGTCATGAACCGGCTGACGTAGCGGACGACCTCGCCGACGGGAAAGATCTGCTGCGACGTGTGACCGTCCTGCTTGAGCTCGCCGTTGACCCACAGGCGCAGGCCGAGGGCCTGGGGGTCGGGGATCTCGTCGGCCGTGACGAGCCACGGCCCGAGCGGGTTGAACGTCTCGCAGTTCTTGCCCTTGTCCCACTGGCCGCCGCGCTCGATCTGGAACGCGCGCTCGGAGACGTCGTGCGCGACGGCGTACCCGGCGACGGCGGCGAGACCGTCCGCGGCGGAGTCGAGGTAGCGGGCCGTGCGGCCGATGACGACGGCCAGCTCGACCTCCCAGTCCGTCTTGACGGAGTCGCGGGGGATCAGGACGACGTCGTCGGGGCCGACGACCGTGTCCGGCGCCTTCATGAAGAGGATCGGCTCCTCGGGGATCGCCGCGCCCGTCTCGGCCGCGTGGTCGTGGTAGTTCAGCCCCACGCACACGATCTTCCCGATCCGCCCGACCGGCGGCCCGATCCGCAGCCCCTCGGCCGGCAGGACGGGCAGCGCACCTGCGGCGACGGCCTCCCGTACCCGCGCCAGCGCCGCGTCGTCCGCGAGCAGCGCGCCGTCGACGTCGCCGACCACCCCCGACAGATCCCGCAGCACTCCCTCCGCGTCCAGCGCCGCCGGGCGCTCCCGGCCCGCCTCTCCCACTCGCAGCAGCTTCACGTCCGTGCACTCCCCTGTGTAGGGCCGAGCGCCCGCCGGGCGGGTAGCGGCCGCCGGCGGACTCGGCCGATCCTCCAAGAGACGCGCCGCGGCCACAACCCCCCGTTCACGCGCTGGACGGGCGCGGCCGCCGTCAGTCGAGCCACATGACGACCGCGTCGCCGGCCTTCGCCGCGGACTGGAAGTAGGCGACGAGCACCTCGTAGTGGCTGGTCACCCAGTCGAGGGACTCACCGCGTTCCCACACCCCGGCGGGGTAGACCTCGGCCGCGGCGAGGTCCTTCGGCCCGACGCCCTCGACCAGAGCGGCGGGCGGCGTCGCGGCGAGGGCCTCGGCCGCGACGCGCACCCGCTCCGGGCCGAGGAAACGGGGCGGTCCATAACCCCAGTCCTCGGCTCCGGGTACGGCCTCCTCACCGAAGACGACGTCGACGGGGAAACCGGCGCGCTTCAGCAGGAACTCGAGCGCGTGCCACGTCTTGTAGGTGCTGTGGCAGCGGGGATCCGCCGCCCCGCCGGGCCCCGCCTCCTCCTCGGCGTCGACCATCCCCTGCACGAGCTCCTCGGCCCACTCGGGGTCGGCCGTCGCACGGTCCAGCTCGGCGGGGGTGAGGCGGGCGTACTCTCCGATCATGCTCATGGGCGGATGCTAGGCCCCGCCACTGACACCGCCCTTCGACGGCCGCCGGGCGTCCGGCCCCAGCCCGCGCCACGCCCCGCGCCACACGCCCCGCGCCCCGCGCCCCGCGCCCCGCGCCTCTAAGCCAACGCCCCCGCCGCCGTCGCGCTCGCCGACGGCATGTCGCGGTACAGGAAGTACCGCTCGGCCGCCGACCACGCCGCGCTGGTGACGACGTAGAGCGCCGCGGCGAGCGGGACGGCGACGACCGTGAGCAGGGTGAGGAAGGACATGAACGGCATGATGCGGGTCATCGACGCCATCCCGGGGGCGGCGGGCGCCGCACCGGAGGGGACGGTGGCGAGCTGGGTCTTCGTCCGCCGGTAGTTGAACGTGGCGACCGCGAGGACGATCGCGAACAGCGCGAGGTAGACGAGGCCGGCCGGCCCGAAGGGGCCGCCGTCGGCGAGCGCGTCGTGCCAGCGGCCGCCGAGGGGTGCGGCGAGGAGCTCGTGCCCGAGGAGGGTGTTCGGCTCGCCGCCGATCTGCCGGTTGGAGAACAGGTGGTACATCAGCAGGAACGCGGGCGCCTGGAGGAGGCTCGGCAGGCAGCCGGCGGCCGGGGAGACCTTCTCCTCGGCGTGCAGAGCCATGATCGCCTTCTGCAGCTTCTGCGGGTCCTTGCCGTGCTTCTTGCGCAGCGCGGCGATCTGCGGGGCGAGTCGCGCCTTCGCCTTCTGCCCGCGGGCGGCGGCCCGGGACAGCGGGTGGATCGCGAGCCGCACGCACATCGTGAACAGCACAATCGCGGCGGCCGCGGCGGAGGCCGCGAAGAGGGGTTCGAGCAGGTCGGCGAGGTGCTCGACGAGGTCGGCGAATACGGTCATGGGTGAGCCCTCCTGGGGTCCCGTCGTGCCGGAGACGTGGTGGAACCAACTCGGCGTGACGAGCCGTGAGGGGCGCTGCGTGGGTCGCGGCGCGTGGCGGCGGAACCGTGCGGTGCACAAGGCGTGCGGTGCACAAGGCGTGCGGTGCACAGGGCATGCGGTGCACAGGGCATGCGGTGCCGTGCCGTGCGTCGGGAGGCGCGCTCGCGGAATCGTGCGTCCGCGGCGCGCGAGGGGTACGCGCCCCTACCCGGCCGTCAGGAGGGGCCCGCCCGGCGCGCGCGGCCGGCGGCGGCCTCGGGCGTCCGGGTCCCGCTGCGGCAGGAACGCGGTGCGCAGCTCGCGATCGCGGATCGCGGTCCGTATGCGATGGGGCGGCACGCGCGGCGCGCACAGCACAGCGCCGACCGCGCACGCGGCGATGGCCGCCCCCGCGGCAGCCGTCGCCGCGACCGTCACGGCCGCGGCGATCCCCGTCTCGGCGACGAGCAGCTGGTTGACCAGCAGGAACGCGAGCAGCCCGAGCAGCCGCAACTGCCGGTACGCGTTGAACCCGCTCATCGTCCCCTCCGCTCCCCGCTGTCCCAGTCGATCGAACTCACTGCCAAAACACTACCGGCCCCCACTGACAATCGGGCGGGCCGCTTCGGCCGCCTCCTCGGCGACCGGCCGCCCCGTCGCCCCGGGTACCCACTGACCAGCGGCTTCCGCGCCACCCCGACCAGAAGGATCATGGTGTACGGGATGATCGTGACGTTCTTCACCGCGAGCAGCGCACCGAAGTACAGCGGCCGGTCCCCCTCGTCGACCAGCGGCCCGACGACCTGCTCGGCCGATGCGACCACCGGCATCGACCGATCGGCCTGTCGCCCGCCGACGATCAGGACTCACACCGTCCCCGGCGGAACCACCCGTCGAACCGGCTGGCCGGTGACCTTCGCGATGGTCTCGAAGTCATCGTCGTAGTGCAGCACCGTCAGCCCGTGGGCGTCCGCAGTCACCGCGACGATCAGATCAGCGATGGAGGCCGACCGGTGAAGTCCCTTCTCGGTCAGCGCTTCCTGCAGCTCCTCCACCCGTCGCCAGAGATCGTCGGGGGTGTCCGCCCTCGCCAGGGCCGAGTCGAGTTGCCCCTTCAGGCGGCGCGGCCCTCGGCATTGCGGGCCGAGAACAGCATCTCGGCCCGCGTCGCCCCGCACAGCGCGATCAGCCCCCGCTCCCTGCGCGGCACCATGACGTCGCGCACTGCGGGCAGGTGCAGCCGGGCCAGCGCGCTCTTGTCGACGAGGTACGAGGTCACCCCGCCGGTGCCGGGTTCAGCGTGTCCGGCGGACGGTCCACACCCCGCGTCATGGTGCCACCGCCACCGCCGACCGGCCCTCGGTCCCCGCGGACTCCCCACCTCGACCGCCCCCGCGTCCCACCCCTCCGAACTCGCCCCCCGCCGCAGTACCGTATGGGTCATGCGCCCCGACACGCCTGCCACCCACACCGCCGACGCGGAGCGCCTGGAGCGCGCCGCCGAGCAGTACCCGGAGGACAGGGAGCAGTTGCTGCTCCAGGCCGCGGCCCACCGCGAGCTGTCCGGCGACCGCGAGCGCGCGACCGCGCTCTACGACGGCCTGCTGGCCGGCGGACCCCAACGCCCGCACCTGATCAAGGCGTTGAAGGCCGCGAACCTGTGGGAGTACGGCCACGCCGCCGAGGCCCGCGCGATCATCGACGGCATCCGCGGCGCGGAGCCGCGCGAGGCGGCGCCGTGGGAGATCGTCGCCGAGACGCTGGAGTCGCACGACGAGCTCACGCTCGCGCAGGAGTGCTTCACCCGCGGCGCCGAGCTGCTGATCGACGAGGAGAACGTCCCCTACGAGGCCGTCTCGCTGCTCGTCGGCCGGCACCGCGTGCGCCGCCTGCAGGGCGAGGGCCACGACGACTGGGACGTGCTCGCCGACCGGCTGCACCGCTCCCCCGTCTCCCTCGACGAGCTGCACGACCCCAAGCGGCTGTGGGCCCTCGGCTCCTCCGACCCCGCCGACCTGCGCGCCGAGATCAGCCGGCTCCGCGCGGAGCTCGGCACGTACCGCGCCGCGCTCTCCCGCCCGTTCCCCGTCGCCGTACTCCACTGGCCCGCGGCCGAGTTCACCGAGCTGCTGGCCGCGTACCCGGCGCTCGGCGAGGAGTACACCGACCACGCGATCCATCTCGCCGCCGTCGAGCAGGCGTTGCGCGAGCTGGTCGCGACGGGCACGACGAACGTCGGCACCGTCGCCGGCTCGCTCCCCTCCTACGAGGCCTTCGCCGCCTCGGAGTCCGCGTCCCCCGACGACCCCGCCCTGCTCCCCCAGTACGCCACCGTCCTCGCCGCCCGCGGCCGTGCCCTCCCCTGGCCCCCGGAACGCAACGCAGCGTGCTGGTGCGGCTCGGGGGAGCAGTACCGGGAGTGCCACGGGGCGGCCTGACCCGGTGGCTTATCCGGTTGAACGGCGGCGGCCGGTCGTGACTCCATGGTCACCATGGCCGCTGACGTACGCCCGCCGCGCCGGGACGAGATGCACGCGTACTACCGGGTCCTGCCGTACGCGAACGGACTGCCCCAGTGGGAGCCGGCCGACGCGGCCTGGCACGGCGGCCCCGAGCCGTGGCCGCCGCAGCGCGCCCCGGCGACGGCCGAGCAGCTCGACCGGTGGGTGGAGGAGGACTTCGACGACCCGCGCTTCCACCCGGTCGCGGCCTTCGACTCCGGTGCGTGCGTCGGCGCCTCGGCGGCCCTCTCCTTCGAGGTGACGGTCCCGGGCGGCGGCGCCGTCCCGATGGCCGGGGTCACCTCCACGGCCGTGCTCGCCACCCACCGCCGCCGCGGCCACCTGCGCCGCATGATGCAGGCGATGTTCGACGCGGCCCTGGACCGCGGCGAGCCGCTGGCCATGCTCAGCGCGAGCGAGGGCGGCATCTACGGCCGGTACGGGTACGGCCCGGCGACCTACCGCACCCGGTGGGAGATCGACCGCGGGGAGGCCGCGTTCCTGCCCGCGCCGCCCGATCCGGGGTCGCTGGAACTGGTCGACGCGGCCCGCGCGCGGGAGTGCTGGCCCGTGGTGCACGCGCGGGTGCGCGCGGCTCGGGTCGGTGAACTCAGCGCGATACGTGGCCGATGGGACCGCCTGACGGACCAACCGGACGGCACGAACGGGCCGTTGCGCTACCTCCTGCACCGATCGCCGTCCGGTGAGGCGGACGGGATCGCCAACTTTCGTCTGCCGTGGGGCTCGACGACCGCCGAGGCGGGAACACTGGTCGTCGAGGCGCTGGAGGCCGCGGACCCGGCGGCGTACCGCGCCCTGTGGACGCTGCTCCTCGACTTCGACCTCACCCGGAAGGTCGTCGCGCACACCCGGCCGCGCGACGAGCCCCTGCGGTGGATGCTCGCGAACCCGCGGGCGATGCGGGTCACCCGGCAGTCGGACAACCTGTGGGCGCGACTCCTCGACGTGCCCGGCTCACTGTCCCAGCGGGCCTATTCGGCAGGCGAGTTGACGATCGCCGTGGACGGCGACCGGATGTGTCCGGCCAACAACGGCACGTGGCGGCTGCGGTCGGACGGCGTCTCGTCCTCGTGCGCGGCCGTCGAGGGTCCGGCGGACCTCACGGTCTCGCCCGCGGCGCTCGGTTCGCTCTACCTCGGCGGGATGTCGGCCCACCACCTGGCGTACGCGGGGCGGATCACGCCGCACGCGGAGGGGGCGGTCGCCCGGCTGGACCGGATGTTCCGCACGGACCCGGAGCCGCACAACTCCTTCGCGTTCTGAGGGGGCGGGGCGCGCGGGACGTGGCGCGGGTCGTCTCCCGGCGGGGCGCGGTGTCCTCCAGCGGGGTGTGCCGTCTCCCAGCGGGGTGTGCCGTCTTCCGGCGGGCCGTACAGGCGGCTACTCCGCCCACGCCCCGTCGCGCATGACGACCCGCCCCCGCAGCTCGCGCTCCCCGCGCCAGGCCCGTACCACCCGCGGCGCGACGCGTACGTACGCGTACGGCCGCTCCTCCGTCCGCGGGTCCCAGCCGAACTTCGCCGCGAAGGCGTCCGCCGCGTGCGCGGGCACGTCGGGGGCGGGGTGGAGCTCCGCGTCGCCCTGCAGCGTGACGACGTCGAACGTGTCCGGCAGGGCGAGGCGTACGCGCGGCTCCCGCCGCACGTTCCGCACCGTCGCGGACGACGCCGCCGTGCACACCCACACCGCGCGGCCGTCCCACAGGAACCACAACGGCACCTGGTGCGGCCCGTGTTCGGGATGCGACGTCGCCACCCAGATATCGCGCTCGGCGTCGAGCCGTTCGAGAATGTCGCGCCGGCGGGCGGCGGTGTCGCGGGGCGTGGGGTCGGTGCTCTGCATGGGGCGAGACGCTAGTCGGCCCCGGGGCGGGGCGCATGGGGCGCGGGGCGTAGGTCCGGCGGCGGACCGGCCCGCGGCCGTCCGGCCGGAGCGGCCGGGTGCGCACCGTACGGCGGGGCGTCATGGCATCGTGACGCCCATGGCTCTCACCGTCCGCCCCGCCGCGGTCTTCGACGACGTCCGCGCCCTCGTCGGCCCCAAGTCCCCCAAGGCCAGCGTCTGCTGGTGCCTGAGCTACCGGATCCCGTCGAAGCTCAACAACGAGCTGCAGGGCCCGGCCCGCGGCGAGTACGTCGCCGAGCTGTGCCGCGCGGACGTCGCGCCCGGCGTGCTCGCGTACGACGGGGACGAGCCCGTCGGCTGGGCCGCCGTCGCCCCGCGCGCGGACACGTCCTTCGCCCGCAGCCGCGTCATCCCCCGCGTGGACGACCTGCCCGTCTGGTCGCTGTGGTGCGTCCGCGTCCGGCCCGGCCACCGCGGCAAGGGCGTCTCCCACACCCTCATCGCCGGCGCGGTCGACTTCGCCCGCACCCACGGCGCGCCCGCCGTCGAGGCCTACCCCCTCGACAACGCCGGCGCCCCCGTCGACCAGACGATGGCCTACGTCGGCCTCCGCGCCAACTTCGAACGCGCGGGCTTCACTTGGGCCGCGGACACGACGTCGAAGCTGGCGGGCTTCCCCCGGGTCCTCATGCGCCTCGACCTGCGCTGACGGCCGAGGCGGGCGGCGGGTTCTCGGCCAGCGTTTATTACCGGCCGGTAGGGCTGTTCTCGCCGACCCGATGGGATATCGTCTCGCTCCCCGGAAAACGCACCATCGACCGGTCATGGTACGGACCAAGTCCATCGAGCGGTGGGAACTGCCGCACCTGCCGCACGATGGCGCATCTCCCATTCACGGAGCAGGGGCAGTCGAGTGAGTGAAATCCCGCCGAGCCGCATGGCATCGTTGTCCGACGCCCAGCTCTTATGGCTTGCGGTCATCGATTTCAAGGCCACGGAACGGGTGACGGCCGAAATACGGCGCCGCCACCTTCCCGCCGTCATGTCTTTCGCCCGTATCTGCATACAGGACGGGCCGACGAGCCAGTACGTGGCCGACGTCGCACTGTCACGATTCATCATGGCCGTCACGCAGGGACGCATTCCGACCGTGGGGTGCCGGCACCATCTGCTGCGGCTGACCCTCGAATCCCTGACCACCGAAAGGGGCCTGTTCGCGGGCGGCGGCCGGGCGGACCGACACGGCGGAGGCGCCGTCCGCACCCCCGCCGGTTTTCCCCTGGACGGATCCCGGCTTCCCAGGCTTTCCGAAGGATTCGCCAGTCTGCCGAGACAGGCCCAGGACGTCCTGTGGCTGCATCTCGTCGAGAAGGAACCCCAGGACGCCGTCTCCCTTTTCACCGGCATCGCCGCGAGCCAGGTCGACGAGGCGATAGCGGACGCGCGAGCCGCTCTCCGCCGCAGGGTGATCGCGCGGAACAGGAACGCGACCGACCCGCTGTGCCGGGGCTTCTCGCGCCTGCTCGAAGTGGCGGCCGACCCCGCGGACCCGCGGCGCAGCACCGACCTGGAGCAGCACGTCGCCACCTGCGACGACTGCGCGTCCCTTCTCGTCGAACTCAGGGCCTTCGCGACCGACCCCGCGCTCGCCCTGGCGCGCGCGACCCTCCGCTCCTTCGGGACCGCCTACGCGGAGACCTGCTCCCTCCCGAGGGAGACCCGACGCCACCGAGCGGCGAACGCGCACCCGTCCGCTCGGACCGACCGGCGACATCGGGCCCGTCAGACCCGTCGGTCGCACCGGCGGGTCGCCGGCGCGGTCGCGGTCGGCCTGGCGGTCGCGGTCCTCGTCGCGGGCGGCGCCACGCTGGTGAGCCGGAACACGAGCGGCCAGGCGAACCTGGCCGCACCGGAGGCGTCGACCTCGTCGAGGACCGCCCCGTCCCCCTCCCGCACCCCGTCGCCGTCCCCTCCGCCGCCCTCCCCCCAGCCGCCGCCCCCGTCGGGCGCCGACGCCGCCGCCGCGCCCCAGCCCTCGGCCGCCCCGCCCCGTCCCGACCGTCCCCGTCCCGCCCCGAGCCGGGCCGTCGACCCCACGTCGTGCGAGGTGTCCGTCTCCGTCACCTCCACCAACGGCGACGCCGTCTCGGCGGAGAGCAGCTGCACCTCCGACGGCAGCCGACCCGTCACCTCCGGGTACGCCCCCGAGCCCCCCGATCGCCCCGACGGCCGGACCGACGCGAACGGCGCGAACGGCGCGAACGCGCGCGACGGCGTGGACGGCCAGACCGGCAGCGACGGCGCGGACGGCGTGGCCATCTCGCAGAGCTACGCCCACGCCTCGAGCCGCTAGCCGCTCACACACCGGCCCCGGCCGACTCGACGAGACCCCCCAGAACCGCCCGCTCTCCCACCGGGTAGCGCCAGGCCCTCCCCCCATCGCCGTCGCCGTCCCGCCGAGGAGCTCGATCAGCCGCGCCCACCTCCCGTTTCCCGGCACGAACCCTCCGCTCCGTCCCCGCGTCACGGTCGCGGGCTCCGTGCCGACGCCGTCGATCGAGCAGAGTCCGATCGCGGGGACCGGGAGGGACCAAGATCGCTGAAGGTACGACCACTGTCAGTGCCTCGTAGCACAATCGCCTCATGAGCTCCGTCGAACCGTCGTCGCCTGCCGTCTCGGCCCGCATGAAGCTCCAGGGCCGTCGCGACACAGCGCAGGAGCTGGCCGTTCGCAGGCTGCTGCACGCCTCCGGCCTCCGCTACCGGGTCGCGTGGAAGATCCCGAAGCTGCCTCGGCGCTCCGTCGACATCGCCTTCACCAAGGCGCGCGTGGCCGTCTTCCTCGACGGGTGCTTCTGGCACGGCTGCCCGCAGCACGCCACGAAGCCGAAGGCGAACGCGGACTGGTGGCACGAGAAGCTCGGCAAGAACGTGGCCCGGGACGCCGACACGACAGCTCGCCTCGTCGAGGACGGCTGGACGGTCCTCCGGTTCTGGGAACACCAGGCCGCGACGGAGGTGGCCGCACGGGTCGCGGCAGAGGTCGAGCACAAGCGCTCGCAGAGGGCGTGACAATACAACGGCTTTCCCCGCCCTGCCTGAGCCGACGCGGCCGAACTCAGGAGGCGCGGCCGCTGAGGCAACGCTTTACTTCGGCACGGAAGCGAAGGTCCACCGCCGCATTCAGCGCCCGTCTGGCCTTACTTCAGCGAGGGCAACCTGGGGCTGACGGGATGCGTAGGTGGCACGCTGATGCGTCCGGTGGCGGGGTGCAATTGCGTCGACCGGCGTTCCGCGTCCCGCACCGGCGGCCCCGCCCGTCACGTGCAGACCGGCCTCATCTGCTTCTGGTTCTGCCTGCATCGCTCACTGTCGCCAACGAGAGAAAAGGCGTCCACAAGATCAGCAATGTTGCGAACATCTGTACTATGCCTTCATGCCGCGAATCCCCTGGAGTCGAGACGAGTTGCTGCTCGCGTGCGCGCTGGTCGCCGAGAACGACTGGGCCGAACTCCGCCAGGCAGACATCAGGGTCACTGAGCTGTCCGAACTGCTGCGAGCGCTCCCTCTCCACAGGCATGCCGCCACTGATCCGCGGTTCCGTTCACCCAACAGCGTGAGTCGCAAGACCACTGACATCGCGACGATCCATCCGGATTATCCAAGGGCGGCGACCAAGGGCGGTCGAGGCACCCGACAGATCGTGGCGGACTTCTTGGCACAACCAGCCGTGCTTCTCGCGGAGGCGGAGGCCATCCGCACAGGGATCGGCACGGGCCAACTCCAAATCGTCCCCGTTCCTCACGACGAGGAGACCGAGGTCGGAGCCTCGGAAGGCCGGCTTCTCGCTCGCTGGGCCACCTATCGCGAACGTTCGCCCGGCCTTCGCCAACGGAAGATCGACCAGGTGCGGAGGCGTGGGCAGGAGATCCGGTGCGAAGTGTGCGGCTTCGACTTCCGTGAGGTCTACGGACGAATCGGGGCGGACTACATCGAGGTCCATCACACACTTCCCCTGCACATCTCAGGGCCTCGCGAGACGAAACCTGAGGATTTGGCACTGCTTTGCAGCAACTGCCACCGCATGTGCCATCGCAGCCACCGTGGGGCTTCGTGGCGCACGCCAGCGGAACTCCGCGCAGAAATGAACACCCTCGGTTCAGACCGCCCGACGTGAGCATTGCACGACTGCCAGAGTTACCCAGCATCTGTCGTGGACTGGACCCGCGATGATGTCGATCAGGAGCCGGAAGAGCCGCCCCGTACGACGCAGCAACGATCATCAGTCGACCAGAACTGCCGATAGCACGCTGTTCGAACATTGCGATGCATGACCTCACACGGCATCACTGGCACGCAGACCTGGTTCGCCAACACATCGTTGGCCAGCGAGGTTGCGGTGCCGATGGAAACCCCGAAGGGGCAAGCGGGGCAAATCCACGCCTCGATGCGTTTGTTGGCCATCCGACCGTGGTTCCAGGCATCTGCCACCAACTCGTAGGCGATTGCGGTTCGAGAGCCCTCACCACTGTTGTTGCAGCCGCCGCAGGAGGGCCGACTCAGGACCGGGGAGCTCGACCCAGTGGATGCGGTCGCCTTCGGGCGTCACGGTGGCGGTGCGCACGGTGGGCTGTCCTGTGGTCGGGATCGTCGGGCGGACGAGCCTACGGATCGCCGCGCGGTCGGTGATCGCCGGCCCCGCGCCGGGGCGAGCCGTCGCCGTGCGGTCGTCAGGCGTCCTGCGAGTCCACGATCAGCAGTGTTCCCCGGCTCCCGGGCCGGACCGCGTGCGGGAGGCCCGCGTCGATGGTGATCAGCTCGCCGGAGCGGACGGTGAGCGGCTCGCCGTCCAGCGACAGTTCGAGGACGCCGTCGAGGACCAGCAGCGTCTCGGCGACCGCGTGTCGCTCCTCGGCGACGGGGAGCTCGTCCATGCGGAGGAGCTTGACGCGGGCGGGGCCGACCTCCCCGAGGGTGCGGGAGGCCCAGGCGGACGGCAGGTCCGCGGCGGTCTCCGCGAGGTGGACGGGCTCCATGGGCGCACCCCTTTCCACGGCCCCGGACAGGGCCGCGCGTCACGATCGGTGGTCGCCAGGAAAGCTACCGGAGCGGCCGAGCAGTGTGGTCGACCGTACGGCAAAGGCTCGCGCGGGACGGAGACGGGGGTGGGTCGCGGGGGGGGACGCGGGCCTCGGCGGCGGAGAGCCGGGCGTCCTATGCGGACGCCGGCGGGTTTGGCCGGGTAGGGGGCGACCGCAACCGCGTCATCCCGCCGCGGGCGGACTGCCCGGGCGGCGCGCACAGCTGAAGCGAGCCGCCCGGGGACGCACATGCCGGTCGCCCGGACCGGGGGGGGGAGGGGTGCCCGCAGCCGCCTCACCCCGCGCGGGCGGCTCGCCCGGTGACGCTCACAGCGACGACCACCGCACGGCGGACGCAGACGCCGGTGCAGCGGCCCGGGGGTGAGGGCCGGCTGCAGCCGCACCCCGCGAAGGCCGCTCATCCGGCAGCGCACCGGGCCCGTCCGGGAGAGCCTCCCGCACAAGCCGCAGCAGCAGCCCGGGTGCCAACAGCGCGCCAATGAGAAGGACTTGCTCCAGCGTCGACCCGCAGTCCCGGAACCCGTTTGCCAGTCGGCCCGGGACGATCAGCCCCTCGTCCTCGTGGTGCGCGCACGCGCGCTCACCCCGCCGGCCTTCGCGGTCTCACCGGTCTGCAGGCGACTGCCGACGCCCCGCTCCGAGCGGTCTTCCCGGCCCCGTCACACCGGCTCCTCCCGCAGCAGTCGGAGGAACGCCTTGACCCCGGTGATGACCTCCTGGTTGTCGGTCATTCGGGTCACCGTGTCGTCGAACTGCCGGGCGACGGCGGCCAGTTTGGCGTCGGTCGACCGCTCCGCGCGGAACTGGCCGGCGCTGAGCGCCTCCAGCTCGCGGCGGGTCTCGGCGAGCGCGTTATACTGCTCCTCGGCGCGCTCCTCCAGGCGCTTGACGCCCTGCTCGACGGCGTCGAGGCGGGAGAGCGCGGTGAGGACGTCGTCGCGCGGGTAGCGGACGTCCTTGTCGAGCGCGACGAGGCGGGTTCGCAGGTGGCCGAAGTAGGCGCCGGAGGGGCGGAAGACCGTGCTGAGCAGGTAGAACCCGGCGAACCAGTAGCCGATTCCGGAGCCCGCGAACCAGCCGATCGCCGCGGTCACCACCGCCGACACCACGTGCCCGCCGACCGCCGCGACCAGCATCACCCGCGCGATCCGCCCCGCCTCCGCGTCGCGCTCCGCCGGCACGTCGAGCCCCTTCTCCCGGCTCGCCCGGCTCTCGTGGATCACCGTCCGCGCCCTGAAGTACAGGTTCCACGGCCACGCGAGCAGCACGATCAGCCAGAGCAGGCACAACGCCCCCGCACCCGCCGACAGCAGGAACGCGAACGGGAAGTCGGCGACGTACAGCAGGAGCAGGACCAGGGTCACCACGACGGCCGCGAACAGCAGCCTCCAGAAGGTCTTCATGCGCGCCATGGTGGGCGCGGGTGGGGCGCCCGGCATGAGTACGCGTACCCAGGGCGGGCGCGCACGGGTACCTGCCCCGTGGACCGCCGGCCCAGTAGGGTGCGCGGATGGAGAGCGAGGAGATCATGGCGGGTGTCGTCCTGCGGCTCGCCCGGACGGAGGACGCGGAGGCGCTGTGTGCCGCGTTCGTCGAGAACCGGAAGCATCTCGAGCCGTGGGAGCCGCACCGCCCGGAGTCGTACTTCACCGTGCCCGTCCAGGCGCGGCGGCTGGCGGACCAGCTGCGGCACCACGCGGAGGGCCGGGTCGCACCGTGGCTGCTGGAGGCCGACGGGCGGATCGTGGGCGGCCTCACCCTGAACGGGATCGCGCTGGGCCCCTTCTGCAGCGCCTACCTCGGGTACTGGCTGGCCGCGGACCAGCAGGGCCGCGGCCTCGCGACGGCCGCCGTGCACGCCGTGTGCCGGGCCGCCCGCGACGGGCTCGGCCTGCACCGCATCGAGGCGGCCACGCTCCCCGAGAACACCGCCTCCCAACGCGTGCTCTCCAAATGCGACTTCACCCTGATCGGTCGCGCGCCGCGCTACCTCCACATCAACGGCGCGTGGCGCGACCACCACACGTTCCAACGCGTGCTGCACGACGACGCCCCGGCCCGGTGACCCCCGCGGCCGGCCGCGGAGGGCTCGCGGCCGGCCCGCCGCCCCGTTCGTCTCGCGTGCGTCGAGGAGCTCGCGCTCCTGGACGAGGCCGTGAGCGGGACGAGGCGCCGGACCCACGTCGGGGTGACCGCCGGATGACCGGCCGGCCGGCGGTCACCGCGGCGGGAGGTCTTCGAGGAACTCGGTGACCGCCGTGAACAGGGCGGCCGGGGCGTCGAGATGGACGTCGTGGCCGGCGTCGGGGACGGTGACGGCGCGGAGGCCGGGGCGCAGGGCGCGCATCTCGGCGGCCTCCGACTCCGGCATGGGGCCCGCCCCGCCGCGCACGAGGAGGGTGGGGCAGGTGACGGCGCGCCACTCGGGCCAGAAGGCGCGGGTGGCGTGCTCGGCCACGCAGGCGACCATCACGTCGCGGTCGACGCGGGCGCGGAGGGTGCCGTCCGGCTGGGGCTCCAACCCGTCCGCCCACACCGGTGACCCCAGGAGGTCGGTGGCCGCCTCCCGCGACGGGAACGGGTCCGGCCACCCGGCCATCCACGCGTCGATCCGCGCGGGCAGATCGGGTTGCGGCCCGCCGGGGCCCGCGTCGACGAGGACGAGCGCGCGGAAGAGATCGGGGTGCGCGGCGGCCGCCAGCATCGCGGTGTGCCCGCCGAGGGACTGCCCGAGGACGACGGGCTGCCGCAGGCCGAGGAGTCGGACCACGGCGGCGGCGTCCTGGACGTGGGCCGACCGCGTCACCTCGGGCGGCCGCCGCGTGCTGGCCCCGTGGCCGCGGGCGTCGTACGCGAGGACGTGGTAGCGGCCGGTGGCCGTCAGCCGGGCGGCGAGGTCGTCCCACTCGCCGACGTGGCCGGCGAGGCCGTGCAGGAGCAGGACGGGGACGGCGGGGCCCGCCGCGGGCGCGCCGTGGTCACGGACGGCGAGGGTGATCTCGTCGGGCACGCCGGAGCCCCGCGCCCCCGCCGACGCGGGCGCACCGGAGCCCCGCGCCCCCACCGATGCCGGCACACGGAGCATGAAATCGCCACGTGTCACTTGGTCCTGTCCTCCGCGAGGGTGTGGGCGACGAGCGCGTTGGCGTGGCCGTGGCCGAGTCCGTGCTCCGTCTTCAGCCAACCCACCAGCTCCATGTGCTTGGTCAGCGGCGAGGCCCGGATCAGGTCCTTCCACTCGGCGATCGGCCGGCCGTACTTCTGCTCGATGGAGGGGAAGTAGCTGGCGGGACCCTTGACGGGTTCGGGCATGGGGGGACCTCCGGTCCGTGAAGTGCACTGCGGTCAGGGGCGGTTGGTCAGCGGACGGCCGTCCGGAGTATGCGGGCGGTGATCGCGCTCAGCCACAGCATTCCGAACGCGGCGCCGACGAGGAACGTGAGGACGGACGCGGCCGACGCGGCGGATCCGCCCAGGACGACCAACGGGGCGACCCGGCAGACGATCGCCCGTCCGCGCTCGCCGCGCGCGGCGAAGTGCCGGCCGAGGACGAGGAACGAGGCGCTCAAGGAGACGAAGGCGAGCATCGCGGCGGCCATGTGCAGGCCGCCCTCCGTGGACATCGTCACCTCCGGGGTGTCGGGCGTGCCGACCGGGAACCCCCGCCCCGGGTCCGCCTCGAAGATCCCGCTGAGCACGAACCCGGCCCCGAACACCGCCACCAGCAGCGGCACCCACCGCGACACCTCCGCTCTCCGCAACCCGGCCGCCCCCAGCAGCGCCAGCACCCCCGCCAGGAGGAACGTCCCCGTCTGCACCCACCCCGCATCCCCGAGGCTCAGCTGACTCAACGCGTGCCGTGTGATGTCGAACCCGTCCCGCACCGACGCCTGCACCAGCCCGGACACCAGGAACACCGGTCCCGCCGCGATCCCCGCGGCGAGCAGCAACCGCGTCCGCCGGCTCGGGGCCACCGGCGGAACGGCGTTCGGAGCAGCGGGGGTCGGAACGGCTGCGGAGCTCAGCGTCTGGGTCATCGGAGGCCTTCTTCCGTACGGTGCGGTCGTGTCGGGAGGTAGACCGACGCCGAACCCCGGACTGATCGCGGCCGCCCGTGTGACCCGCGCCACACGCGCGGGGGCTCAACTGCCGTCCGGCGACGGTCCGGTGCGTCGCAGGGCGAGGAGGGCGATGTCGTCGGTGAGGCGCAGGGTCCACTGCTCGACATCGGCGGCGAGGTGGTGGAGGAGCTCGGGAAGGGAGGTGGCGGGGAGGGCGGGAAGGCGGTCGGCGAGGGGGTAGAAGACGTCGGAGGCGTCCCGGGCCTCGGTGAGGCCGTCGGTGTACAGCAGGAGGACGGTGCCGAGCGGCAGGGGGACGGCGGCGGGTCGGTGGTCGGCCAGGTCGAGGACGCCGAGGCCGAGCGGCAGCACGGCCGGGAGGTCGACCTCGTGGACCCGGTGGCCGGGTCCGACGGCGACGGGCGGCAGGTGGCCGCAGTTGAGCACCCGCAGGTCCCTCCCGCCGTCGCGGTGCTCCAGGAGCAGCGCCGTCGCGAAGAGCTCGCCGTCGTTCCTGGCCTGCGCGATCCGCGCGAGGTGCCGGTCGAGTCGGGCGGCCAACTCGCACAGTTCGGCGGTCTCGTGGGCCTGGCTGCGGAAGCAGCCGAGGATGTCGGCGACCGTCCTGACGGCCTGCAGCCCCTTGCCCCGTACGTCGCCGATGAGGACCCGGGTGCCGAACGACGTGGTGGCGACGTCGTAGAAGTCTCCGCCGATGCCGGTGCCGGCGGTCGCGGGCCGGTAGAGGCCGGAGACGTCGAGGTCGCCGGCGCGGGCGGGCAGCGGCCGCAGGACCGCCTCCTGCAGCGCCGAGGCGTCCGCGAGCGAGCGGGTCAGCCGCTCGCTCTGGCGCCCGCGCGCCCACACCGCGGCCCCGACCGCCGCGCCGACCAGCAGGTACGCCGCCATCGCCTGCGGCCGCCGCGCGTCGAAGTCGTCGCTCAGCGCCGCGACCAGCAGGTACTGCGCCACCGCGGCCCCCGCGACCGCGAGCGGGACCACCGAGCGGCTCGTCGCGAGCGCGGCGAGCGCCAGGACGGTGACGGTGATCCACAGCAGTTCGCGGACGGTCGCGGCCCGGGTCGCCTGCGAGATCACCGACTCGTACGGGATGCCGGTGACGGCCGCGCCGCCGAGGACGACCGAGGCCGGGTAGACGGACGCCACCGCGCCCCGGCCGCGCGCGGGCAGGCCGGCGAGGAAGCGGGTCGCGCAGGGCACCTGCGGCAGGACGATCCCGAACCCCGCCACCGCGGCGAGCAGCGCCGCCGGCCCCACCGTCGCCACGCCGTGGCCGTGGGGCAGGGTCGACAGGAGCGCGACGCCGACCGCCGCGGTGGTGAGGCCGAGCGCACAGGCGTCGCGCGCTCCGACGACGTACCGCGCGGTGAACAGCCCGGCGGCGACGAACCCGGCGCCGAAGCCCGCCCACGCCGCCAGGCTCGCGTCCTGCCCCAGGCCCCGCTCGGTCAGCAGCACGAGCATGACCGTCGCCAGGGCCGACTGCCCGAACCCCCATACCCCGCCCACCACGACGACGGCACCGACCCCGGTCCCTCCGTCCGGCCCGGCCGCGGCCGGCCGCCCTCGCAGATCCCGCCGGGAGGGCAGCGCCGACAGGGAGCACAGGACGAGGACGGCCAGGGCCGCGACCAGCAGCGCCACCACCTCGATGTCCTGCCAGTAGCGCAACGGGTTCGCCTGGAGCACGCCGCCGAGCACGACCACCACGACGCCGCCCGCCCAGAAATGCGGCGAGGGCGGGGCGGGTGCGACGGGTGGCGGGCCGGGCAGGAACCGCAGCGCGGCCGGGATCAGGGCCGCCGTGGCCGCGGGAGGCACGGCCTCCACCGCCCGCCAGCCCCCGGCCCCCTCGGCGACCAGGGCGAGCGTCACGCCCGCCGCCAGGGCCGCGGCGATGACGGCGAACGCCGCTCCCACGGCCTGGCCGAGCCGTCCCGTCAGGTGCACCACCGGTACCGACGCCAGGTACCCGGCGGCCGCCCCCATGATCCCGGCACTCTCCAGGAACAGCCCCGCCTGGTAGGCCCACGGGGTCCATGCCGCGACCACCAGGACACCGCCCGTGCAGGCGGCGAGCAGCGACGCCACCACCGTGCGCCGAGCGCCGAGGCGGTCGGCGACCGGACCCGCCCCGAGCACACCCGCCAGCGACGCGCAGACCACCAGGACCTGCGTCCAGCCGCGCGCCGCGCCGTCCATCCCCAGGTCGGCGCCCGCCCGGACCAGGGTGGAGACGTGCAGGGTCGGCGCCAGCACCCCGAGCGCGAGACCGGCGGCGAGCAGCCGCCGTCTCCGCGGCTCCAGCGGGCCGGGGCGGACGGTCGGCGCGTCGCTCGTTGTACTCACCCGTGGATCTTCACGCACGCCCGGCGGCGTGGCGCGGAACGACTCCCGGGGGCCTACCGCTTCGCCGTGGAGAGCGGGGCGGCGATGTCCTCCAGCGAACGGCGTTCGGCCTTGACGGCGAAGGCCGCGGCGACCAGGCCGGCGGCGCACATGAGGCCCGCACCGATCTGGAAGGCGAGGACGGTGTCGCCGACGACCCCGGACTCGGTGAGCTTCGCGAAGATCAGCGGGCCGGAGATGCCGCCGGCGGCGGTGCCGATGGCGTAGAAGAAGGCGATGGCCATCGCGCGGGTCTCCATGGGGAAGATCTCGGAGACGGTCAGGTACGCGCTGGAGGCGCCGGCGGAGGCTAGGAAGAGGACCACGCACCAGCAGGCGGTCATCGTCGTCGCGTTCAGGTGGCCCTGGTCGAACAGGTACGCGGTGCCGAAGAGCAGCAGGCCGGAGCCGACGTAGGTGGTGGTGATCATCACGCGGCGGCCGACGGAGTCGAAGAGGTGGCCGAGCAGCAGCGGGCCGAGGAAGTTGCCGGCGGCGATGACGGCGAAGTAGTAGCCGGTCGAGCCGGTGGGGACGTCGAAGAACGTGGTCAGGATCGCGCCGAAGCCGAAGGTGATCGCGTTGTAGAGGAACGCCTGGCCGACGAAGAGGGCGAGGCCGAGGGCGGCGCGCTTGCGGTAGGTGGAGAAGACGGTCCGGCCGACCTCGCCGAAGGTGACCATGCCGCGCTGGTGGATGGTGATCTCCCCCGCGGGCGCTTCGAGTTCCCCGCCGCCGTGCTGGTCGCGGACCTGCCGTTCGGCCTCGTCGACGAGTTCCTCCGCCTCGTCCTGGCGGCCGTGGATGATCAGCCAGCGGGGCGACTCGGGGACGTTGCGGCGTACCAGCAGGATGACGAGGCCGAGGACGACGCCGAAGCCGAAGGTCAGGCGCCAGCCGATGTTGACGGGGAAGATGTCGGTGTCGAGCATGACGATCGAGAGCAGCGAGCCGCCGATCGCGCCGAGCCAGAAGCTGCCGTTGATGATCAGGTCGACGCGGCCGCGGTACTTCGACGGGATCAGCTCGTCGATCGCGGAGTTGATCGCCGCGTACTCGCCGCCGATGCCGAAGCCGGTGAGGAAGCGGAAGAGGAAGAACCACCAGGTCTCGAAGGAGAACGCGGTCATGGCCGTCGCGCCGAGGTAGACGCCGAGGGTGATGATGAAGAGCTTCTTCCGGCCGAAGCGTTCGGTCATCCAGCCGAAGACGAGGGCGCCGAGGCAGGCGCCGGCGACGTAGACGGCGGCGGCGACGCCGGTGACCTGGGCGGAGGTGATCGGAAGTCCGCTGCCCTCCTCGCTGAGGCGGCCGGCGATGTTCCCGACGACGGTCACCTCCAGGCCGTCGAGGATCCAGACGGTGCCGAGGCCGATGACGATGGTCCAGTGCCAGCGGGACCAGGGTAGGCGGTCGAGGCGGGCGGGCACGGCGGTGGTGACCGCGCGGGGGCCTTCGCGGCCGGCGCTCGGTGATGTTGCGGACATCGGGCCTCCTCGGCGGGGCCGCGCGCGGCGGTGCGGGCGGCGTGGGCATACGTATGCCCACGCCCCTGGCCGGTATGGCACCCGCTCGGCCGGATGGGCCCCTGCCCCGGGGGCTCCGCCCCCCGGCCCCCACGTCGGGGCTGCGCCCCTCCGGCCTCAAGCGCCGGCCGGGCTGGCATTTTCCGGCCCGGGCGCGCTCGCGGTCTCGCGGCTGCGCCGCGGATACCGGGCTCCGCCCGGTGGCCTCAAACGCCGGCCGGGCTGAGTTTTTTGCCGGCTCGGGCCACAGAACGTCCCGCCCGCCTCGGGCTGGGAAGGCACCGCCCCGCGCTCACCCCCCGAACACGTGCGACACCGAGTAGATCGCCAGCCCCGCCAACGCGCCCACCACCGTCCCGTTGATGCGGATGAACTGCAGGTCGCGCCCGATGTGGGCTTCGATCTTGCGGGTGGTGTGCTCGGCGTCCCAGCCGGCGACGGTGTCGGTGATGAGGGAGGTGATCTCGTCGCGGTAGGTGGTGACGACGTAGACCGCCGCGTCCTCGACCCAGCCGTCCACCTTGCGCTGGAGGCCCGCGTCGCCGGACATGCGCGCGCCGAGGGAGAGGAGGGAGGCGCGGACGCGGAGGCGGAGCTCGCTGCGTTCGTCCTCGGCCGCGGAGACGATCATGGTGCGGACGGAGGTCCAGGCGGAGGCGATGAGGTCCTGGACCTCGCCGCGGCCGACGACCTCGGACTTGAGGCGTTCGACGCGGGCGCGGGTGTCGGTGTCGGACTGGAGGTCGAGGGCGAAGTCGCGGAGGAAGCGGTCGAGCGCGCCGCGGGCGGGGTGCTCGGGGCTGTCGCGCATCTCGGTGAGGAAGCGCAGGAGCTCCTTGTAGACGCGCTCGCCGACGCGCTTGTCGACGAAGCGGGGGGTCCAGCCGGGCGCGCCGCCCTGGACGGCGTCCATGACGGAGTCGGAGTGCAGGACGAGCCAGTCGTGCGCCTTGACGCAGATCAGGTCGACGACCTTGCGGTGGCCGCCGTCGTCGACGACGCGCTCCAGGGTCTTGCCGATGCCGGGGGCGATCTCGGCGGCGTCGGCGCGGCGGGTGACGGCCTCGCCGACGACGGCCTGCACGTCGGAGTCGCGCAGGACGGTGAGCGCGCCGCGCAGGGCGGTGGAGAGCTCGGCGGTGACGCGGTCGGCGTGCTCGGGCGCGGCGAGCCACGCACCGAGCCGGCCGCCGATGCCGACGGCGCGCAGCCGGCCGCGGACGACCTCGGAGGAGAGGAAGTTCTCGCCGACGAACTCGCCGAGGGACGCGCCGAACTGGTCCTTCTTCTTCGGGATGATCGCGGTGTGCGGGATGGGCAGGCCGAGCGGGTGCCGGAAGAGCGCGGTGACGGCGAACCAGTCGGCGAGCGCGCCGACCATGCCGGCCTCGGCGGCGGCCGCGACGTACCCCGCCCAGGCGCCGGCGCCGGAGCGCTCGGCCCAGGTGGCGAGCGCGTAGACGATCGCGACGGCGACGAGCATGCCGGTGGCGAACGCCTTCATCCGGCGCACGCCGCGCTGCTTCTCCTCGTCGGCGGCGCTGTATGTGAATCCGGTCACCGGGGCGGAACCGCCCGGGCGGCGGAACCGCGGTCGTTCGTCCGTTTTCATACGTCCCATCCGGTCCGTTGGTTCGCCGTCCACCCGAAACATCCCATTCCGCACCCCGCTGACACCGCTCCGCGCACCGTACGCGTTCTCCTACGGGACCTACTCCCGGAACGGACGCGGAGTTCCCGGCGTCTGTCCGGGCGGGGGCGTTCCACACCGCTTCCGACCATGACGCATCATGGGTTCATCCCACTTTCGGAGCACTCGGCTCCCTCTGTTCGAGGAGGCACGACACCGCATGGCGAAGCGTCATGAAGGGGAGTCCGGGGCCCGCCCCGGCGCCCGGAGCGGCCTCCTGCTGGCCTCCCTCGCGACCCTGGTGACGGCCGTCTCGGTCGCCATCTACCTGGGCGTCGGCGGCACGTCCCGGCCCTTCGCCGACCGCGGCACCGAGCCCGGACCGGCGGCGCGCACCGTGCACGGCAACGTGGCGCCCGCCGCGGCCGGCGCGTGGGTCGGCACGTGGTCCACCTCCCCCGCCGCCGCCGAGCCGGGCGCGCCGAACGGCTTCCCCGGCCGTTCGCTGCGCAACGTCGTGCACGTCAGCATCGGCGGCACGAACGCGCGCGTCCACCTCTCCAACCTCTACGGCGCCTCCCCCCTGCGGATCACGAACGCGACGGTCGCCCGGGCCGCGGGTGACGGCCCGGCGGCGGTCGCGGGCACGATGCGGCCGCTGACGTTCGGCGGACGGCCGTGGGTCGTCGTGCCCGCCGGTCAGGCGGTCGTCAGCGACCCGGCGCGGATCGAGGTGCCGGCCGACTCGGACCTGCTCGTCACCACGTACACGCCGGACGCGTCGGGCCCGGTGACGTACCACCCGCAGGCACGGCAGACCTCCTACGTGGCCGACGGCGAGCGCACCTCCGAGGTGGCCGGGGCCGCGTACCGCACGCAGACGCCGTACTGGCGCTACGTCACCGGCGTCGACGTGCTGAGCCGGGAGGCGCGGGGGTCGGTCGTCGCGTTCGGCGACTCGCTGACGGACGGGGTCAGCTCGACCACGAACGCGAACCGGCGCTGGCCGGACGTGCTCGCGGACCGGCTGGCGGCGTCCGACGACCCGTCGCTGCGGCTGGGCGTGCTGAACGCGGGCATCAGCGGCAACCGGGTCCTCGTGGACGCGGCGCCGGGCGTGAACCCGAGCGGGCTCTCGCGCTTCCAGCGGGACGTACTGTCGAAGAGCGGGGTGCGGACCGTCGTCGTCGACCTCGGGATCAACGACATCATCCGGGTGCCGGCGGACGCCGACGCGGACCGGATCGTGCGGGGCCTTAAGGAGCTGACGGCGCGGGCGCACGAGCGGGGCGTGCGGGTGGTCGGGGCGACGCTCATGCCGTTCCAGGGGCACCGCGGGTACACGCCTCGGCTGGAGGCGATCCGGGAGGACGTCAACCGCGAGATCCGCGCGGGCGGGGTCTTCGACGAGGTCGTCGACTTCGACAAGGCGCTGCGGGACCCGTGGGCGCCGCGCCGGCTCCGCGAGGAGTACGACTCGGGCGACCACCTCCACCCCAGCGACCTCGGCTTCCGCAGGATGGCCGAGGCGGTCGACCTGACCACCCTCGTCGGCAGCCGCGCGACACGTCTCTAGGCCCCGGACCCCGCTGGAGGCTCCGCCCCCAGACCCCCGTTCGCGGCTCCGCCGCGGATGCACGGGCTGCGCCCGCGCGGCCTCAGTCGCCGGCCGGGCTGATGGGTGGTGCCTTCTTCGGTCGCTTCGTCTCCACCGCCACCCCGCCCATCAGGGCGAGCCCCGTAATCCGCACCCGCGGGGAGCCCGGCGCGGGTTCCTCCGCGTGTTTGGAGTTGTGGTCGAAGCCGCCCATGAGGCCGATGCCGACGACCTCGACGTGGAGGTCGGGGGGCACGGTCACGACGATGCCGCCCATGACGGCGACGCAGCGGATCTCGACGACGTCGGACTCGAAGCGCGCCTCGCGCAGGTCGATCTCGCCGCCGCCCATGACGGCGACCGAGGTGAAGGCGCGCGGAGCCGTCCAGCGGCCGCGGCGCGAGAAGCCGCCCCAGAAGGCCAGGGCCCAGCGGGAGGTCGGCGGGCCGCCGATGCGGTCGGACCAGCGGACGGGCGCGGGGCCGGAGCCGGTCGCGGGCTTGGCGAGGGAGTGGGAGGGCAGGTCCGCGGTGAGGGGTTCGAGCTCGCCGTAGGTGCGCGCCCCGTACGCCGCGTCGAGGCGGTGGCCGAACTCCTCCATGTCGAGCCGGCCCTCGGCGAGGGCGTCGCGGAGGCGGTCGGCCACCCGCTCCCGGTCGGCGTCCGACGCCCGCAGCTCGGGCAGCTCTTCGCTCATGACCGCATCCTAGGCGGGCCGCGGGCCCCTGTCGGCGTACATGCGTGCGATGACGTCCTCGATGTCCGGCTCGCGGATCGACAGATCCATCACCGGGTAGTCCGCGGCCAGTTGGGCGACGAGCGGCGCCGCGGAGGCCGCGGCCGGGAAGGCGAGCCACTGCCGCGGCCCCTCGGTGCGGGTCACCCGCGCACCGGCGACCGCGACCGGGGGCAGCTCGCGCTCCAGGTCGACGACCAACGTCCTTTCCGATTCGCCGACTTCGTGCAGCCCGCCCAGCGCCCCGTCGTACATCAGCCGGCCGTGGTCGATGACCATCACCCGCTTGCAGAGCTGCTCGATGTCGGTGAGGTCGTGGGTGGTGAGCAGCACGGTGGTGCCTGACTCTTCGTTCAACTGCCGCAGGAACGCGCGCACTTTGGCCTTGGAGACGATGTCGAGGCCGATCGTCGGCTCGTCGAGGTACAGCACGTCGGGATCGTGGAGGAGGGCCGCCGCGATGTCGCCGCGCATCCGCTGGCCCAGGGAGAGCTGGCGGACGGGCACGTCCAACAGCTCGGCCAGCTCCAGCTGTTCGACGCAGCGGTCGAGGTTCTCGCGGAAGCGCGCGTCGGGGATGCGGTACATGCGGTGGGCGAGCCGGTAGGAGTCGATCAGCGGCAGGTCCCACCACAGGGTGGTGCGCTGGCCGAAGACGACGCCGATCCGCTGCGCGAGGCGGGTGCGTTCCCGCGACGGCTCGATCCCGGCCACCCGCAGCCGGCCGGCGGTGGGGGTGAGGATGCCGGTGAGCATCTTGACGGTGGTCGACTTGCCCGCCCCGTTGGGGCCGATGTAGCCGACCATCTCGCCGCGGGCGACCCGGAAGGACATGCCGTCGACCGCCCTGACCTGCCGGGTCTCGCGCCGCATGAACCCCGTCCTGCGGCGGACGTCGAAGGTCTTCTCGACGCCGTCGAGCAGGATGAAGTCGTCCGGGGTCGTGCTGTCGTCCAAGGTCACGGCGGCCTCAGCTTCCCGTGGAGCGGTAGGAACGGAGCCCCGCCCGCCACGCCAGCGCGGCGACCGCGCAGAAGGCGACGGCGACGAGCGGGGGCAGCAGGGCGAGCGCGTCGGGCAGACCGAGCGGGTTGTCGCGGCCGAGGACCCACAGCGCGGGGATCCAGTTGACGAAGGCGAGCGGGACGACGAAGGTCACCCCGCGCACCAGGTCCTGGGCGAAGACCGTCGGCGGGTACTGCAGGAGCGTGTTGCCGCCGAACGTCACGGAGTTGGCGAACTCGGCGCCGTCCTGGGCGAGGAACTGCAGGCTCGCGCCGAGCACGAACACCGCGCCGAAGATGACCGCCCCGCACAGCACCATCATCGGCACCGCGAGGACCTTGCCCGGGCTCCAGTCGACACGGCCGTCGCCCACGAGCAGCACGAGCGACCACACGAGCACCATCAGGCCCTGCGTCAGCCGCCCGAGCCGGCGCAGCGCGAACCGGTCCGCGGCGACCTGCGCGAGCACCGGGGCGGGGCGGACCAGGAGGGTGTCCAGGGTGCCGTCGCGGACGCGGCGGCCGAGCCGGTTGAGCTGGCCGAGGGTGAGGTCGGCGATCCCGAACGCGGTCCCGGTGGTCCCGTACAGGAACGCGACCTCCGCGAAGTCGAACCCGCCGAGCCCGTCGACCTGACCGAACATCAGCAGCACCACGACGAAGTCCAGGAACGTGATCACGAAGCTGCTGACCAGGGTGACGACGAACCCGAACCGGTACGTCATCGTCGACCGGATCCACATCGCGGCCACCATCCGGTACGCCCGCCATCCCTCGCGCGCGGTGCGCGTCCAACGGGCGAGCGCGCTCCCCCGCCCCGTCTCCCGTTCAGCCACCCTGCACCACCACCCTCCGCGTCGCCGCCGCCTGCAGCACGCGGCCGGCCAGCAGGAGGGCGAGCGCCCAGCCGGCCTGGAAGGCGTAGGCGCGCAGCAGGCCCCAGCCGGTGGCCTGCTCCAGGAAGACGTCCGCCGGGACCTGCAGCATCGACGACCAGGGCAGCGCCCGCGCCACCTCGCCGAACGCGCCGGGGAAGACGTTCAGCGGCAGCATCATCCCGGAGAAGAACAGGCCGAGGATCCAGGCGAGTTGGGCCGTACCCGTCCCGTCCATCAGCCAGAACGCGCTCAGCCCGACCAGGTACCACAGCGCGAAGGAGACGGTGACGGCGAGGACGACGGAGACCAGGAAGGCGGCCCAGGTCAGCGGGGACTTCGGCAGCGCGAGGTCGAAGGCGAGTGCGCCGACCGCCATCGGGACGACCCCCCGGCCCAGGAGCTGGAACGCGGCCCGCCCGTAGTTGGCCGCCATCCACCACAGCTGGAGGTCCACCGGCCGGCACAGGTCGATCGCGATGTCCCCGTTCTTGACCCGCTCGACCAGCTCCTCCTCGATCGTGCCGCCCATCAGCCCCACCGCCGCGAGCAGCGCCTGCCCCAGCCACGCGTAGGTCAGCGCCTGCGAGAGGTCGTAGCCGCCGAGGCTCGGGCGCTCGTCCCACAGCGCCTGGTAGGTGTAGGCGAGGATGAAGCCGAAGACGGTGTTGGTGAACACCCCCGCCGCCGTCGCGACGCGGTACGTCGAGTAGCGGCGGAAGCCGCCCGCCGCGACGGACGCGTACAGCCGCACCCCGGACCCTCCCTCCCTCGTTCACCAACCGAACCCGTATCGACCAAAGATCGCGAGCCTAGTCCGGGCGCGCGGCGGGCCGCCACTGGATTGCGGATCCGCCGTCCGAGTGACAGGGCTGGGCCGTCCGGCCGTTCCGGACCCCGTGCGGAGCACATCGTGCCCCGTGTGTACGGAACGCATCACGGGACAGTGGGTGACTTGGCCGAAATCGGGCGTACGCCGTGAAACCGGGGAGTGGTGCACCACCATGAGTGACGAGTCGCAGCAGGGGACCGAGGGGCCGCAGGGGTGGGCGCCGCGCGGCCGGCCCGAGGGCGACGCCGGGGCCGCCGGGCCCGAGGGGGGCGGGAAGAAGAAACGGTCCCCCCTGCGGCGGGCCCTGCGCTGGGCCCTCGGCATCCTGCTCGCGCTGTTCCTCGCCGGCGCCGCCGTGCTGGTCACCGCGTACTTCCTCGTCGACATCCCCGAGCCCAACCAGCAGGCCGTCGCCCAGAGCAACGTCTACCTGTACTCCGACGGCACCCAGCTCGCCCGCGACGGCGGCAAGGAGAACGTCAACCGGCAGAACATCACCCTCGACCAGGTCCCGCTCGACGTCCAGCGCGCCGTGCTCGCCGCCGAGGACCGCGACTTCTACGACGAGAGCGCCGTCGACCCGCAGGCCCTGGTCCGCGCCACCTGGAACACCCTCACCGGCAAGGGCAAGCAGGGCGGCTCGACGATCACCCAGCAGTACGTCAAGAACTACTACCTCGACCAGGACCAGACGCTGCTCCGCAAGCTGAAGGAGCTGATCATCTCGGTCAAGCTCGGCCAGGAGAAGTCGAAGAACGAGATCCTGGAGGGCTACCTCAACACCAGCTACTTCGGCCGCAACGCCTACGGCATCCAGGCCGCCTCCCAGGCCTACTACAGCCGCGACATCGAGGCCGTCGACGTCTCCCGCGGCGCGTACCTCGCCTCGCTGCTCAACGCGCCGAGCGCGTACGACGTCGTGGTGCACCCGGAGAACAAGGGCCGGGCGGAGGCCCGCTGGAACTACGTCCTGGACGGCATGGTCAAGGAGGACTGGCTCGGGCAGTCCGAACGCGACGCGCTGGATTTCCCCACCCCGGGGCCGGTGAAGGCCGCCGCGGGCATGTCCGGGCAGCGCGGGTACGTCGTCAAGGCCGTCGAGGACTACCTGCTCGGCAACGACGTCCTCAGCGAGGACGAACTCGCCGCCGGCGGCCACCGCATCACCACCACCATCGACCGGAAGAAGCAGCGGGCGCTGACCGACGCCGCCGAGGAGACGGTCGTCGACAAGCTCGGCACGAAGGCCCCGGACGCCTACGTCCGGGTCGGCGCCGCCTCCATCGACCCCGCGAGCGGCAAGGTCGTCGCCCTCTACGGCGGCCGGGACTACACCGAGCAGTACACGAACACCGCCACCCGCCGTGACTACCAGGTCGGCTCGATCTTCAAGCCGTACCTGTTCACCTCGGCCGTCGACAACCGCTCGAAGACGCAGGGAGGGCAGCGGATCACCCCGAACACGATCTACAACGGCGACAACAAGCGCCCCGTCCAGGGCCCCGACGGGCCGATCGGCTACGCGCCGGAGAACGAGGACCAGCGCTCCTACGGCGACATCCCCGTCACGACCGCCATGGACCGCTCGGTCAACTCCGTCTTCGCGCAGATGGCCGAGGACGTCGGCTCCCAGCGGGTCAAGGACACCGCGATCGACCTCGGGCTCCCCGAGGACACCCCCGAGCTGAACGCCTACCCCTCCATCGCGCTCGGCGTCGCCACCGCGAGCGTCCTGGACATGGCCGAGGGCTACGCGACGCTCGCCGACCACGGCCGGCACGGCACGTACCGCATCGTCCAGGAGATCACCAAGGACGGCCGGAACGTCGGGCTGCCGAAGACGAAGACCCGCCAGGCCGTCTCGCGGGAGTCCGCCGACACCACCACCTCGATCCTCCGCTCGGTCGTGCGCGGCGGTACGGGCACGGCCGCCGCGGTCCCCGGCTGGCAGGTCGCCGGCAAGACCGGCACCGCCGAGGAGGACAAGGCGGCCTGGTTCGCCGGGTACACGCCGAAGCTGGTCACGGTGGTCAACGTGATCGGCATGGACCCCGTCTCCGGCGCGCAGAAGCCGCTGTACGGGGCGCTAGGCCAGCCCCGCATCAACGGCGGCGGGCCGCCCGCGCAGATCTTCAGCGCCTACACGACGGCCGCGCTCGCCGGCACCGACCCCGTCCCCTTCGACCTCGACCTGGAGCCGGGGGCCCTGGACGAGCCGAGCTCCAGCGCGCCGGAGTCGTCCGCCGCGCCGTCCAGCTCCGAGCCGGAGAGCGAGTCGCCGTCGCCGAGCGCCTCGGCCACCGACAGCAGTCCGGCCCCGGAGTCGCCCGAGTCACCGCCGACGAGCCCGTCGACCCCCGAGGCCCCGGAATCCCCCGACGCGCCGGACTCACCGGGCGACGGCGAGGACACCCCGTCGGGGCCGTCGGTCGAATCGCCGCCGGACCTCACGGACGAGCTGTTCCGGCAGCAGGAGCCGCAGGCGGCTGACGACCCGGGCGGCGAGGAGCAGGGGTAGGCGGACGCGCGCCCCCGGAGGCGGTCCTCCGGGGGCGCGGTGCCTTGCGCAGGATCGCCCGCAGGTCAGTGCCCGCTGGTCGCCTTCAGCCCGACGACGGCGACCAGCAGCAGGCAGACGAAGAAGATGCGCGCGGCGGTCGCCGGCTCACCGAGCAGCACCATGCCGAGCACCGCCGCGCCCGCCGCCCCGATCCCGACCCACACGCCGTACGCCGTCCCGATGGGCAGCGTCTTCGAGGCCTGCGAGAGCAGGTACATGGAGGCGACGATCCCGAGCCCGGTCAGGACGCTCGGCAGGGGACGGGTGAACCCGTCCGTGTACTTCATCCCGATCGACCAGCCCACTTCGAGCAGACCGGCGACGACGAGCAGGACCCAGGCCATGACGGCACACCTCCGACGAGAACGGAACTTGCGGTGTGCGCCGTCTTTGCGGATCCCGGTACGGCGCGCCTCGTCGGGTAGGTCCACCGTAACAAAGGGCGGCGGGCGGCAGTACCTCCGATACCGCGCCGCAGGAGGGGCCCTGCCTCAGAGGTACAGGCCGGTCGCGTCCTGCGACACCCGCTCCGAGGCGACCGCGTGCAGGTCGCGCTCGCGCATGAGGACGTACGCCACCCCGCGCACCTCGACCTCGGCCCGGTCCTCCGGGTCGTAGAGGACCCGGTCGCCCACCTCCACCGAGCGGACGTTCTGGCCGACCGCGACCACGTCGGCCCAGGTGAGGCGCTTGCCGACGGCGGCCGTCGCCGGGATCAGGATGCCGCCGCCGCTGCGCCGCTCGCCCTCCCCGGCGTCCTGCCGCACGAGCACGCGGTCGTGCAGCATCCGGATGGGCAGCTTGTCGTGCGGGTTCTCGCTCACGGTCCGAACCTACCGGGGCCCGGGCGCGGCACGGCCCGGCGGGGGCGTACCCGACGCCCCCGGGCCGTACCCGAGCGGGCCGTACGCGGGCGGCCGCACGCTCAGCGGCGCTTCGCCACCGACAGGGTCACCAGGCCGATCACCGCGACACCGACCAGCGCGACCGGCACGATCCGCTCCAGGCGGGGCGAGCCGTCCTCGCCGACGAACTGGGCCCGCACGCCCGAGACGGCCCGGTTGGCGGAGACGTACGCCCGGCCGAGCGTGTTGTCCACGGCCTCGGTGACCTTGGCCTTCGCGTTCCCCTTGATCGTCGAGGGGTGCACGCGGACACCGATCTCGTCGAGGGTGACCGCGAGCTTGTCGCGGCGCGTCTTGATGTCCGACTCGATCTGAGCAGGGGTCCTGGCGTCCGACACCGGGCTGCCTCCGTGGTCGTGGTCGTCAACGTACGAGCGGGTGTGTGGTCAGGCACAGTCTGTCAGCTTGCGGTCGCGCCCACCTGTCAGCACCCCCTACTAGGCTCGTGCCGACTGCCCCCGTTCCGCGAGGAGAACCCCATGAGCGAGCGTCTGACCGCCGGCGACACCGCCCCCCTGTTCACGCTGCCCGACGCGGACGGCAAGGACGTCTCCCTCGCCGACCACCTCGGCCGCAAGGTGATCGTCTACTTCTACCCGGCCGCCCTCACCCCCGGCTGCACCAAGCAGGCCTGCGACTTCACCGACAACCTCGACGCGCTCGCCGCCGCCGGGTACGACGTCATCGGCGTCTCCCCCGACAAGCCCGAGAAGCTGGCGAAGTTCCGCGAGAAGGAGTCCCTGAAGGTCACCCTGGTGGGCGACCCGTCGAAGGAGACCCTGGAGGCGTACGGCGCGTTCGGCGAGAAGAAGCTCTACGGCAAGACGGTGACGGGCGTCATCCGCTCCACGGTCGTCGTCGACGAGCAGGGCAAGGTCGAGCACGCCTTCTACAACGTGAAGGCCACCGGCCACGTGGCGAAGATCATCAAGGATCTCGGAATCTGAGCCCGGGGCCGCGATCCTGGTGACCTGGGTCCCATCTCACCGGGACCTATGTTTGCGGGCGCGACGGTTGTGCAGGTGTTCCCCTCGGATATACGTGTCCGATGAAAGGAACATCACCATGGCGGACAACGGCCTACAGCCCGCGCCCGACCCCGCGGCCTACAGAAGGCACCGCGCGCTCTTCCGCACCATCGACCGGCGCAGGAACCCGCCGCTCCGCCGGACGGACATCACCGTCACGGACGAGGCGGCGGTCAGGCGCGCCGTGAAGGCCGCGTCGCTCGGCAACGCCATGGAGTGGTTCGACTTCGGCGTCTTCGCCTACCTCGCCGTCACCCTCGGCAAGGTCTTCTTCCCGTCCGGGAACGACACGGCGCAGCTGCTCTCCTCGTTCGCCACCTTCGCGGTCGCCTTCCTGGTCCGACCGCTCGGCGGCATGTTCTTCGGCCCGATGGGTGACAAGGTCGGCCGCAAGAAGGTCCTCGCGATCACGATGATCCTGATGGCGGTCAGCACCTTCGCCATCGGCCTCATCCCGTCCTACGCCGCCATCGGCTTCTGGGCCCCCGCCCTGCTCGTCCTCTTCCGGATGCTCCAGGGCTTCTCCACCGGCGGCGAGTACGGCGGCGCCTCGACGTTCATCGCCGAGTACGCGCCCGACAAGCGCCGCGGGTTCTTCGGCAGCTTCCTGGAGTTCGGCACCCTCGCCGGGTACATCGGCGCGGCCGGCCTCGTCACGATCCTCTACGCCGTCCTCGACGACGCCTCGATGCTGTCGTGGGGCTGGCGGATCCCGTTCCTCGTCGCCGGACCGCTCGGCCTCGTCGGCCTCTACCTGCGGCTGAAGCTCGACGAGACGCCCGCGTTCCAGAAGCTCGCCGACGACAACGCCCCGGCGACGGCCTCGGCGACGGAGGCGGCGGACAGCGTGGAGACCACCGCGAAGGGCGACCTCGCGAAGATCTTCACCAGGCACCTGCCGACGCTGATCCTCTGCATCTGCCTCGTCGGCGCGTACAACATCACCAACTACGCGCTGCTGTCGTACATGCCGACGTACCTCAGCGACGAGATGGGCTACGACGAGACGCACGGGCTCCTGCTGCTGCTCGCCACCATGGCGGTCCTCATGCTCGTCATCAGCCGGGTCGGGCGCTGGAGCGACCGGTTCGGGCGGAAGCCGCTGCTCATGACCGGCTTCCTCGGGTTCCTGGTCCTGACGGTCCCCGCCTTCCTGCTCGTCCAGCAGGGCAGCGTGGCCGCCGTCATGGGCGGCATGCTGATGCTGGGCCTGTCCCTCGTCTGCCTCCTCGGCACGATGTCGGCGGCCCTGCCCGCCCTCTTCCCGACGAACGTCCGCTACGGCTCGCTCTCCGTCGGCTACAACCTCTCCGCGTCCCTCTTCGGCGGGACGACGCCGCTCGTCATCACCGCGCTCATCGGTTGGACCGGCGACGAGATGATGCCCGCCTACTACACCGTCGCCGCCGCGATCGTCGGCGTCATCTCCGTCGCCTTCATGAAGGAGACCGCCCGAAAGCCCCTCGACGGCTCCCCGCCCTCCGTCGAAACCAAGGAAGAAGCCGCCGAACTGGTCCACGCCCAGTCCCCGGCCCCCAAGTTCTGAACCCTCCGCCCTTGAACGGCCCCTCTCGCTGCAACTGAGAGGGGCCGTTCCGCGTGTCATGCGTGACCATCCGATAACCGGACCCGTTACTCCGCACGACCGGCCGAACGCACGGCCGGAGGGATGGGGGTCGGCATGCCGGCGAGGTACACGCGGGAGCTGCTGGAGCAGGCGGCGAGGGAGACGACGAGCTGGGACGAGGCGGTGCGATGGTGCGGCAAAGAGCCCACGCAGTACAGCAAGCGGTACCTGAGCCAGCGGATGAAGCGGGAGGGGATCGACACCTCCCACTTCGTGAGCGCGTCGGAGCGCCACAGCGAGTCGTTACTGCGGGAACTCGTGGCCAGTTCACTGTCCGTCAAGGAGGTGGTGCGTCGACTCGGCATCAGCAACGTCGGCGGCAACCAGACGCACATCGCACGCCGGATCGCCGCGTTCGGCATCGACACGTCCCACTTCCGCCAGGTGTCGGCCGGACGCACCCGACGCGGGGAGGACTGCCTGACGATGCGCGACCCGGCGCGGGGGCGCGTGCCCGGCGAACGCTTGCGCAGCGCCCTCCTGAGGAGTGGGGTGCCTGAGCAGTGCGCGCGGTGCGGAATCGGTACCGAATGGAACGGCAAAGTCCTCCGCCACGAGGTCGACCACATCAGCGGCGACTGGTGGGACAACCGCCCGGAGAACCTGCGGCTCCTGTGCCCCAACTGTCACTCGATCACCGACACCTACCGCGGCCGGAATCGGGGGCCGAAGTCGTGAGCAAGTACCCACGAGCCGCCTTGGAGCCGGCCGCGGCGAAGTCCGCGGGGATGCTCGACCTGATGCGTGACGTCGGCGCTCCCATGGGTAGCGGCCCGCGCGGCTGCCTCGCCGAACGACTCGCGCACCACGGCATCGACATGGGTCACTTCGACCAGCCTCGCGACAGAGACGGTGCGCATCTCCTGCCAGAGGCCGAGCTCACCGAAGCCGTAGCAGCAGCGCACGGGTTGGCCGACCTGCTTCGGCGCATGGGGCTGCCGCCCTACAGCGACTCCGCGCGGGCGCAGGCGAAGCGCAGCATCGACGAGTACGGGCTGTCGACGGAGCATTTCACCGGACAGGCGCACGGGGCGGGCACGGTGGCGCCGAACCGGCGGAGTGCGGAGGAGATCCTCGTACTGCTTCCCGCGGACCGTTCCCGTACCCGGACCTTCCTGCTGCGGCGGGCTCTGGACGAGATCGGCGCCGTGCGCGAATGCTCCGCCTGCGGTCTCGGCGAGACCTGGCAAGGCAGTCGCCTCATCCTGGAGATCGACCATGTCAACGGCGATCGGCTGGACAATCGGCGCGAGAACCTGCGGTACCTGTGCCCGTCGTGCCACAGCCAGACGATCACCTTCGCCCGCGGCGGTCGGCACCCGTCACGTTGACACTGCCGGTACAGTAGGCGTGCTTCTCGCGCCCGTAGGCGACCTGGTTAGCCGTGATCTTTAGGTGGTCATGTATGTCGGTTCGAATCCGACCGGGCGTACAGGAATGACAAGGTCTGATCGATCCCCGAACGGGTCGATCAGACCTTCGTTGTCGTGTCAGCCGAGGAGGTCGCGGAGGATCGGGGCCAAGGCGCGGAAGGCCTGGCCGCGGTGGCTGATGGCGTTCTTCTCGGCGGGGGAGAGTTCGGCGCAGGTGCGGGAGTCGCCGTCCGGCTGGAGGATCGGGTCGTAGCCGAAGCCGCCGGTGCCGGAGGGGGCCGAGCGCAGGACGCCGGGGAGGGTGCCGGAGACGACGTGTTCGCGCCCGTCGGGCAGGGCGAGGGCGGCGGCGCAGAAGAAGGACGCACCGCGGTGCTCGGGCGCGATGTCGGCGAGCTGGGCGAGCAGCAGGTCGAGGTTGGCGCGGTCGTCGCCGTGCCGCCCGGCCCAGCGGGCGGAGAAGATGCCGGGCGCGCCGTTCAGGACGTCGACGCAGAGCCCGGAGTCGTCGGCGATCGCCGGGTGCCCCGTCGCCTGCGCCAGCGCGTGCGCCTTGAGCAGCGCGTTCTCCGCGAAGGTGACCCCGGTCTCCTTGGTGTCCGGCACCTCCGGATACACGTCCGCGCCGACGAGGTCGTAGGACAGACCCGCGTCGGCGAGGATCGCGTGCAGTTCGGTCAGCTTGCCCGCGTTGCGCGTGGCGAGGATGAGGCGCGTCATCCCCCGATTATCCCGCGCCCGCTCAGCCCGGCGTGCAGACCTTGGTCAGCTCGCCGGCCGCGGAGGTGACCCCGGACAGGTCGGGCGTCGCGTCCCCGCCCTCGGACGCCTCCCGCACCCCGGCGACCGCGTCGGCGAGATCGTCGACGGCCTTGGAGACGTCGACGTTGTCGGTCTTGTCCCCCAGCGAGGTCAGGTTGCGGTCGATGGACGCGAGCGACTCCTCCAGCTGGGTGGGGTCGCCGGAGGCGGTGTCCACGGCCTGCTGGAGCTCGGAGATGCTGGTGGCGACGGCGTCCGCGGTGGCCACGCAGTCGAGCGCGGTGTCGACGGCGGAGCACCCGGTCAGCGCGGTCGCGGTCAGCGCGGCCGCACCGAGGCCGAGCGCGAGGCGGCGGCGTACGGTCACGGTCGCGGGGATCGTGGGCATGGTACGGAGTCCTCCCGTGGTCCGAGGGCGCGCGCCCGGGGCGCCGCCTCTCACCCCGACAGACGCCGGCGGCCCCCGCCCCGGTTGCCCGGGCGCGGGGGCCGCGCGTCACGCCGTACGGCTCAGAGGGTCCGCTCGAGCGCCGCCCGCTGGATCGCGGCGAGTTCCGCGCAGCCGCCGGTGGCGAGGTCGAGGAGGGCGTTGAGCTCCTTGCGGTCGAACGGTTCGGACTCGGCGGTGCCCTGGACCTCGACGAAGCGGCCGTCGCCGGTGCAGACGACGTTCATGTCGGTCTCGGCCCGCACGTCCTCCTCGTAGCAGAGGTCGAGCAGCGGGACGCCGTCGACGATGCCGACGCTGACCGCGCCGACGGTGCCGGTGAGCGGCTTGCGGTTGGGGCGGATGAGCTTGTTGGCCTGTCCCCAGGCGACCGCGTCGGCGAGGGCGACGTAGGCGCCGGTGATCGCGGCGGTGCGGGTGCCGCCGTCGGCCTGGAGGACGTCGCAGTCGAGGACGATCGTGGTCTCGCCGAGCTGCTTGGTGTCGACGACGGCGCGCAGCGAGCGGCCGATGAGGCGCGAGATCTCGTGCGTGCGCCCCCCGATCTTCCCGCGCACCGACTCGCGGTCCCCGCGGGTGTTCGTGGCGCGCGGCAGCATCGCGTACTCGCCCGTCACCCACCCCTCCCCGCTGCCCTTTCGCCAGCGCGGGACGCCCTCCGTCACCGAGGCGGTGCAGAAGACCTTCGTGTCGCCGAAGGAGACGAGGACAGACCCCTCGGCGTGCTTGCTCCACCCGCGCTCGATGGTGACAGGGCGGAGCTGGTCGGGCGTGCGGCCGTCGATACGTGACATGGGGACGACCCTAGCGCCCGGGCGCGCCGCCCCGCGCACGCGAAGGGCCCGCCCC
>NZ_JBHWZH010000039.1:0-45472 GCF_042728285.1 Streptomyces sp. NPDC060194
CTCGGAGATGTGTATAAGAGACAGCCGACACGGCGAGCGTGTCGGGGCCGGACCCTTTTCGCGGGAGGCGACGGCAGCGGGGACTAGCCCATCTCCTCCAGCGTCTTGCCCTTCGTCTCCTTCACGAACTTCGCGACGAAGGGGATCGACAGCGCCGCGAAGACGCCGTAGATCACGTACGAGCCGGCCAGGCTCCACTCGGCCATGTCGGGGAAGGTGACCGTGACGGCCCAGTTGGCGATCCACTGGGCGGAGGCGGCCACGCCGAGCGCGGCGGCGCGGATGCGGCCGGGGAACATCTCGCCGAGGAAGACCCAGACGACGACACCCCAGGACAGGGCGAAGAAGAGGACGAAGAAGTTGGCGGCGACGATCGCCACCGTGCCCTGCAGGTCCGGCAGCGAGACGCTGTCGCCGGTGCCGGTCTTGTAGGAGAACGCCCAGGCGGCGGTGAACAGCGCGACCGCCATGCCGGCGGAGCCGACGAGCGCCAGCGGCTTGCGGCCCACCCGGTCGACCAGGATCATCGCGATGACCGTGCCGACGATGTTCACGATCGACGTCTCGAACGAGTAGAAGAAGGAGCTGTTGGGGTCGATGCCGACCGAGGTCCACAGCTGGTTCGAGTAGTAGAAGATGACGTTGATGCCGACGAGCTGCTGGAAGACCGACAGGAAGATGCCGACCCAGACGATCGGCAGGAAGCCGAACTTCCCGCCGAGCAGGTCCTTGAAGGTGGACTTCTGCTCGCTGCGCATGCCCTCCCTGATCTCGGCGATGCGCGCGTCGATGTCCGCGCTGCCGCCCTCGACCTCGGAGAGGACCTTGCGCGCGGCGTCGGTGCGGCCGGCGGAGATCAGGTAGCGCGGGGACTCGGGGATCACGAAGGAGAGCAGGCCGTAGATGACGGCCGGGACGACCATCACACCGAGCATCCACTGCCAGGCCTCCAGGCCGGCGAGGACGTTGCGGTCGTCGCCGTCGGCGACGTTGAGGATGGCCCAGTTCACCAGCTGCGAGGTCGCGATGCCGATGACGATCGCGGCCTGCTGGAACGAGGCGAGCCGGCCGCGGTAGGCGGGCGGGGAGACCTCGGCGATGTAGGCCGGGCCGATCACGGAGGCCATGCCGATGCCGAGGCCGCCGATGAAGCGCCACATCGTGAGGTCCCAGGCCGCGAACGGCAGGGCCGAGCCGACGGCGCTGACGGTGAACAGGACGGCGGCGATCCGCATGACGTGGATGCGGCCGATCCGGTCGGCGAGCCGCCCGGCGGTGGCGGCGCCGATGGCGCAGCCGATGAGGGCGATGGCGACGACCTGGGCGAGCTCGCCCGTGCTCATGTCGAACTTCTCGCCGATGGCGCCGTTGGCCCCGTTGATGACGGAGCTGTCGTAGCCGAAGAGGAAACCCCCCAGGGCGGCGGCAGCCGTGATGAAGATGACGTGGCCGAGATGGTCGGGGTGGCCCGGACGGCCTCCCGGCGACGGCGACTGCGCGGTGCTGGTCACATGAACTCCTGGGGCCCGGCAGCGTCGTCGGGCGTAGGGGGCGAGCACCTTCCAGTGGCGCACGACTTCGCGCCGCCCACCACTTGAAGGGAAAAGCAACGATGGAGACCCTATGTCTTCAAGTTCCCAAGTCAATAGACGACTGAGTGTGAGGTTTAGGACATCGGTCCCACACTGTGAGTTCACAAGTTGAAGACAGAGGGTTCCCCCCGTCTGGGTACCCCTCTACCCGCGCCCGGAACGGATCTCAGCGCAGCCGCTGGCTGATCACCTTCGAGACCCCGTCGCCCTGCATCGACACCCCGTAGAGCGCGTCGGCGACCTCCATCGTCCGCTTCTGGTGCGTGATGACGATGAGCTGGGAACTCTCCTGGAGCTCCTGCATGATCCGGATCAACCGGCGCAGGTTGGTGTCGTCGAGCGCCGCCTCGACCTCGTCCATGACGTAGAACGGGCTCGGCCGGGCCTTGAAGATCGCCACGAGCATGCCGACGGCCGTCAGCGAGCGTTCACCTCCCGAAAGCAACGAGAGCCGCTTCACCTTCTTGCCCGGCGGCCGGGCCTCCACCTCGACGCCGGTGGTCAGCATGTTCTCCGGGTCGGTCAGGACCAGCCTCCCCTCGCCGCCCGGGAAGAGCCGGGAGAACACGCCCTCGAACTCGCGGGCCGTGTCCTTGAAGGCCTCCGTGAACACCTGCTCGACGCGCAGGTCGACCTCGCGCACCACCTGGAGCAGGTCGGCCCGGGTCTTCTTCAGGTCGTCCAGCTGCTCGGAGAGGAACTGGTGCCGCTCCTCCAGGGCGGCGAACTCCTCCAGGGCCAGCGGATTCACCTTGCCGAGCTGCTGGTACGCCCGTTCGGCCGCCTTCAGCCGCTTCTCCTGCGCGGCCCGCACGAAGCGGACGGGCCGGTTGCGCGGGTGCTCCGGATCCTCGGGCAGCTCCTCGCCCTCGGCCGGCGGGGACGGCGGCACGAGCTGCTCGGGGCCGTACTCGGCGACGAGGTCGCCGGGCTCGACGCCCAGCTCGTCCAGCGCGCGCTGCTCCAGCTGCTCGATCCGCAGCCGCTTCTCCGCACCGAGCACCTCGCCGCGGTGGACGGAGTCGGTGAGCTTGTCCAGCTCCGCCTTGAGGTCGCGCCCGAGGTTCCGGGCGGTCGCCAGCTCGGCCTCCCGCGCCCCCTTGGCCTCCTCGGCCGCCGCCCGGGCGGCCTCGGCGCGCAGAGCGGAGACCTCCACGTGAGCGAGGAGCTGCCGGGCGCCGGCGGCGACGGCCCCGGCGACCTCGGCCTCGTGGCGCAGCCGCGCCCGCCGCTGCTCGGCGCGGGCCCGGGTCTCCCGCTCGGCGCGGGCCGCGCGGTCGAGCCCGTCGGCCCGGCCGGCCAGCGCCTTCACCCGCTCCTCGTGCGTACGGGCCTGCAGGCGCGCCTCCATCTCCGTCTGCCGGGCGTTGGCCCCGTCGGCGGCGAGCCGGTCGCGGACGGCGGTGTCCGGTTCGTCCTCACCGGGTGTCTCCTCGGCGACGAGCAGCCGCTCGGCGAGCTCCTCGGCGTCCATGACGGCCTTCTCCAGCGCGTCCCGGGCGCGCGCGGCGGCCGCAGCCGACCGCTCGGCCTCGCCGGCCGCGCCGCGCGCCTGCCCCGCGAGCCGCCCCAACTCCTTGGCGACCTGGGACTTCTCCCGGTCGGCCGCCCGCCGCCGCTCCCCCAGCTCCTCCACCAGCGCCGCCGCCCGCGCCCGCCGCTCCCCCGCCGCCCGCTGTTCGGCGGCGAGCCGCTCGCACCGCCCGTCGAGCTCCGCGAGACCGGCGGTCGCCTCGTCGACGGAGGCCTGCACCTCGATCAGGCTCGGTGCGCCGACCGACCCGCCGTGCGCGAGGTGCGTGCCGAGCACGTCGCCCTCGGCGGTGACGGCGGTCAGCGCGGGATGCGCGGCGACGAACGCCTCCGCCTCGGCGAGGGACGGCACCACGAAGACGGTGTGCAGCAGGGTGCGGACGGCCGGCATGAGGGCGTCGGGCCCGGACACCAGGTCCGCGGCGCACGGCGGCCCGCCGTCCGGCACCGCCGCCCGCACCGGCTCCGGCGCCCCCGCGAGCAGCAGCACCGCCCGCCCCGCGTCCCGCTCCCGCAGCAGCCGTACGGCGCCGGCGGCGGCCGCGGGCCCCTCCGCGGCGACGGCGTCGGCCGCCGTGCCGAGCGCGGCCGCGACGGGGACCTCGTATCCGGGGGTGACGGTGAGGAGGGCGGCGGCCGGGCCGAGCAGCCCGTCGAGGCGGTCGCGGGCCGCGAGCAGCACGCCGGTGCCGTCCTTGCGGCGCAGGCCGAGCGCCAGGGCGTCGCGGCGGGCGGCGAGGGCGGCCCGGGAGCGGTCGGCGGCGGTCGCCTCCTCGCGGGCGGCGGACAGCGCGGACTCGGCGGCGGCGAGCGCGCGCCGGGCCTCGTCGTGGCGCTCGCCGAGCTCCATGTCCTCGGCGTCGAGGCCGTCGACCTCCGCGCCCAGCCGCTCGTACTCCTCCTGGGCGGCCTCGGCGCGCTCGCGGGCCTCGTCGCTCGCCTCGGCGAGGCGGTCGATCTCCGCCTGGGCGGACGCGGCCCGCCCGCGGGCGGCGGTCACCTGCCCGCCGAGCCGGGCGAGGCCCTCGCGGCGGTCGGCGATGGCCCGCGCGGCGTCCCTGACCCGGCGCTCCTCCGCGGCCAGTTCGCGCTCCAGCTCCGCCCGGTGCGCGACGGTGTCCTCAAGGGCCCGGGTCGCGGCCTCCAGGGCGGCCGTCAGCTCCGCCTCCTGCTCGCGGATGCGGGCCGCCTCGCGCTCCATGTCCTCCGGGTCGCGCCCGCGCCGCTCCTCGGGCGGCGCGGCCTGCGCGCTGTGCACCCGGGCGTCGGCGAGCGAGACGGTGCCGCGGACCCGTTCGGCGAGCTGCGCCAGCTCGTGCCAGGTGGCGCGGGTCTGCTGCAACCGGGGCGCGAGCGCGCGGACCTCGTCCTCCAGGGCGGTCTCGCGCTGCTGGGCGGTGCGCAGTTCGGCCTCGGCGGCCTCCTTGCGGCGCAGCAGCTCCGCCTCGTCGGCGACCTCCGCGCCGAGCGCCTCGCGCAGCCGCACGAGGTCGTCGGCCAGCAGCCGCAGCCGGGAGTCGCGCAGGTCGGCCTGGATGACGGCGGCCCGGCGGGCGACGGCGGCCTGCCGGCCGAGCGGCTTGAGCTGGCGGCGCAGCTCGTCCCCGAGGTCCTGGACGCGGCTGAGGTTGGCCTGCATCGCGTCCAGCTTCCGCAGCGCCTTCTCCTTGCGTTTGCGGTGCTTCAGGACGCCGGCCGCCTCCTCGATGAACGCGCGGCGGCCCATCGGGTCGGCGTGCAGGATCGAGTCGAGCTGGCCCTGGCCGACGATGACGTGCATCTCGCGGCCGATGCCGGAGTCGCTGAGCAGGTCCTGGATGTCGAGGAGCCGGCAGGTGTCGCCGTTGATCTGGTACTCGCTGCCGCCGTTGCGGAACATGATCCGCGTGAGGGTGACCTCGGCGTAGTCGATCGGCAGGGCGCCGTCGGAGTTGTCGATCGTCAGCGAGACCTCGGCCCGGCCGAGCGGCGGGCGGCCGGTCGTGCCGGCGAAGATGACGTCCTCCATCTTGCCGCCGCGCAGCGACTTGGCGCCCTGCTCCCCCATGACCCAGGAGAGCGCGTCGACCACGTTCGACTTGCCGGAGCCGTTCGGCCCCACCACGCACGTGATGCCGGGCTCGAAGCGGAGGGTGGTGGCCGACGCGAACGACTTGAACCCGCGCAGGGTCATGGCCTTGAGGTGCACGCCGCCGGACTCTACCTTCCGCTCACCGTTTGCCCGCGGAACATGCAGGGCACATCAGACGGTAACGGAGAGGGGTAACGGGGCCGGGGGGCTACGAGGGGGAGAGACGAAAAGAAGGGACGCCGGGGCGTCCCTTGCAGATCGAGGCGGATGCACTCAGGTGAGCGCGGGCTCCGCCTGGGGTACGTCGATGTCGATCCTGTCGAGCAGCGCGTCGTTGTCACGCTGGGCGGCGGCAGCAGCGGACAGCGCGTCGTTCTCGGACTGGATCCGGTTGAGCTCGGATTCCAGGTCCTGGACGCGCTGCTGAAGCCGTCGCATCTCGGAGAGGAGTCGCGGGTCCGTGCCGCCGACGTAACCGAGAAGCGCCTTTGCCATGATGGATGGTCCTCCACATTGAGTGACCGACCGGAGCGGGTGGGTCGTGGTCGTGAGGGATTCGCACCGCGCTGCCGGCCTCGCCGTGGTGACGCGATCGCGGGCCAACAGCCAGGGTGCGCGGGGACTTCCAGAGTCTCACCAAAAAGTTTGACGGTCAACACGATCACGCCCGCGGCGGCGGGCGTCCCGGGGGCTCACGGCCGGGCATCCCCGGTCCGGGCTCTCCACACAGGCCCTCTTCGAGATCGTGGACCTTCGGTGCTCACCCTTCCACGACACGCCCACATTGGCAACCACCTGCTGCTTTTCGGCGTTCGGGTGAACGGGGAGCCGGCCGCGGCGCTCCGGGGGCGGGCGGGCTCAGCGGATGGCGAAGCCGTCGTAGCCGCCGCGGGGTGTGTCCCACATCTCCGCCACACCGTCGACGCGGCCGGGTGTGTCGCCGGTGCGCAGCCAGTCGAGCAACTGCTCGCACGCCTCACGCGGCCCTTCGGCCACGACCTGCACCCGGCCGTCCTCCAGGTTCAGCGCGAAACCCGTCAGCCCGCCGATGCGCAGGGCGTTCGCCCGCGTGAACCAGCGGAACCCGACCGCCTGGACCTTGCCGCGGACCCATGCCACCATCCGCACCTCTTCGCTCATGTCCGAAACGCTAACCGGCCAATTGGTCCGGCAGCACATCGCCCCGCCCCGCCATGGACTACAGTCCCGGCTCAATGAGCCTCACCCGTACGGGTGAGTCCCACCGCCCCGAACCGCCCCCGAATCCCCGAGGAAGGCCAGGAGATGGGACGCCACCGTCGCTCCGACGCCGGCCGCGCCGCAGCAGCGTACGAGTCGCATGATTTCTCCGCCCACGGCTACGAGCGCCGCGGCTTCCCGGACCCCACGGTGACGGTCGGCATAGCGGGCGGGACCCACGCGCGGGGCGCGGTGAACCCGGACGGCACGTACGCGGTGCGCCGCCACCGCGGCGGCTCGCGGCGCAAGCCCAAGGCGGCGACGGTACGGACCGGACTGCTCGGCACGTCGGCCGCGCTCGCGATGGGCGCGGTGGCGATGGCCTCCGGACTGCTCCCCGGCGGGAGCGAGTTCGGGCTCGAGACCGGATCCGGCGACGGCGCCGCCTCCCGGGTCCAGGCCGACGCCCCCGGCCTCGGAGCCGTCACCACGCTGCCGCCCGCCGACCGCCCGTCGGAGCCCGCCAGCCGCGGCGAGGACCGCCCGCAGGCGCCGTCGCTGACGCCGTCCCCCGGACCCTCGCGGACCGCGCCCGGCGCGCCCGCCTCGCCTTCCGGCGCCGACGACGACCGGGCCCGGGAGTCCGCCCCGGCGCCCGGCGCGGGAGCGGGCGGCGAGCGGACCGAGGCGCCCGGTCGCGGCAGCGGCGCGGAGCCGGGCGGTGCGGCCTCCTCCGGTCCCGCCGCCGGCGACCGCGAGAAGGCCCCCGCCCCCGCCCGCCCGGCCCCCTCGTCACCGCCGGTCGAGACGCCCGGCACCGGATCGGACACCGCGCCCGCCCCCATCGCGGGCGCCCCCTCCGCCGCCGAGGCCCAGGTGCTCACCCTCGTGAACGAGGAGCGCGCCCGGGCGGGTTGCCGGCCGCTGCGCGCCGACACCGGACTCAGCGGCCTCGCCGAGGAGTTCAGCGAGGACATGGCCGAACGCGGCTTCTTCTCGCACACCAACCCCGACGGCGAGAGCCCCTGGGACCGCGCCGAGAAGGCCGGCGTCAAGCGCCTCGGCGGCGAGAACATCGCCCGCGGCCAGGCCGACGCCGCCGCCGTCATGCAGGCCTGGATGGACAGCCCCGGCCACCGCGCCAACATCCTCAACTGCGACTACAAGACCCTCGGCGTCGGCGCCCACTTCGCCCCCGGCGGCCCCTGGTGGACCCAGAACTTCGGCTTCTGAGCCCCGTGATCGCGCACGGGGTCGGCGGGCCGTTCGGGGGGCCGCGGGCTCAGCGGGGGGCGTGTTGGCAGCGGGGGCAGAAGTAGCTGGAGCGGTTCATCCAGGGGGCGCGGCGCATCGGGGTGGTGCAGCGGCGGCAGGGGAGGCCCTCGCGGCCGTACGCGTCGAGGCTGCGGTCGAAGTAGCCGGACTCGCCGTTGACGTTGACGTAGAGGCTGTCGAAGCTGGTGCCGCCGACGTCGAGGGCCGCGGTCATGACGTCGCGGACGTGCCCGAGGAGCGCGGTGGTGACGGGGCGGTTGAGGGTCGCGGTCGGGCGCTCGTAGTGCAGCTTCGTGCGCCAGAGGGCCTCGTCGGCGTAGATGTTGCCGACCCCGCTGATCAGCGTCTGGTCCAGGAGCGCCCGCTTGACGGTGGTGCGGCGGCGGCGCAGCGCGGTGTGGAACGCGGCGTCGTCGAACGCGGCGTCGAGGGGGTCGCGGGCGATGTGCGCGATGACGTCGGGGGCGCCGTCGGGCCCGTCCGCCGGGTGGACGGAGAGCCCGCCGAAGGTCCGCTGGTCGACGAAGCGCAGCTCGGTGGCCGCGTCGTCGGCGAACCGGGCGCGGATGCGCAGGTGCTTCTCGTCCGGCGAGCCCTCCGGCTGGACGAGCAGCTGCCCGCTCATGCCGAGGTGGGCGAGGACCGCGTCTCCGCTGTCGACGAGCGGCAGCCACAGGTACTTGCCCCGCCGGGCGGGCACACCGACGGTGTGCCCGGTCAGCCGGCCGGCGAAGTCGTCCCCGCCGGCGAGGTGGCGGCGCACCGCGCGCGGGTGCAGCACCTCCACCTCGGTGATCGTCCGCCCGGCGATCCAGCGGGCGAGCCCGCGCCGGACGACCTCGACCTCGGGCAGCTCGGGCATGGCGTTCCTCCAGGGGGTGCGGACGACGGGCGGGTCGCGGAAACGGGCAGGCCCGAAGGCTTCGGGGGCGTCAGGCGGCCGAGGTCCCCGGAGGGGCCTCCGCGGCGGCCTTGATGCCCCGCCAGGCGGACTCCGCCGCCTGCTGCTCCGCTTCCTTCTTGCTGCGGCCGGTGCCGGTGCCGTACGAGACGCCTCCGACGCGGGCGGCAGCAGTGAAGGTCTTCTCGTGGTCCGGGCCCTCCTCCGTGACCAGGTACTCGGGCACGCCGAGCCCCTCGGTCGCGGTGAGCTCCTGGAGACTGGTCTTCCAGTCCAGGCCGGCCCCGAGGTTCGACGAGCGCTCGATCAGCGGGTCGAAGAGCCGGTGCACCAGCTGCGAGGCCGCTTCGAGCCCCTGGTCGAGGTAGACCGCTCCGATGACCGCTTCGAGCGTGTCGGCGAGGATGGACGCCTTGTCCCGGCCGCCCGTGCCCTCTTCGCCCCGGCCGAGCCGGATGAAGGAGCCGAGTTCCAGCCCGCGGCTGACCTCCGCGAGCGCACGCGAGTTGACCACCGCGGCCCGGAGCTTGGCCAGCTGGCCTTCCGGGAGGTCGGGGTGGGCCCGGTAGAGGGTGTCGGTGACCACCAGGCCGAGCACGGAGTCCCCGAGGAACTCCAGACGCTCGTTGGTGGGCAGACCGCCGTTCTCGTACGCGTACGAACGATGGGTCAGCGCACGCACCAGAAGGGCGGCCTCGAGTCGGTACCCGAGCCGCCCTTCCAGAAGCGTGTGGGACGAGGCATTGTCCGTCTTGTGGGAATCAGACATGGTGCCTCTCACCAGCCGCTCAGACCTCGAGGACCTGGCGCTTGTTGTACGTGCCGCAGCTCGGGCACGCGATGTGCTGGAGCTTCGGCTCCTGGCAGCGCTCGCACGAAACCAGGGTGGGGACCGCAGCCTTCCACTGCGACCGGCGGTGGCGCGTGTTGCTGCGCGACATCTTCCGCTTCGGAACAGCCACGGCTACTTCTCCTGCTTCTCGTCGGCGCCGGAATCGGCGCCGTTCACGTTGTCCTTCTCGTCGGACCGGCCGGTCCCGACGAGTCCCTGCAATGCCGCCCAGCGGATGTCCACGGCGTCATGGTGGTGGTCGGGTTCGTCGTCCAGCCTGATCCCGCATTCGGAACACAGGCCGGCGCAGTCCTCCCGGCACACCGGCTGCATCGGCAGTGCGAGCACCACCGCATCCCGCAGCACGGGTTCGAGGTCGAACATGCCGTCCTCGAGGGGGATGATCTCCTCGTCGTCCTCGACGTCGTCGTCGGAGGCCGCCTGCTTGCCGCGGCCCCGCGCGTCGTCCTCGGGGTACGAGAACATCTCCTGGAAGTCCGCGTCGAGCTCTCGCTCCAGCGGCTCCAGACACCTTACGCACTCCCCCTCGGCGGCCGCACGGGCGGTGCCTGTGACGAGCACCCCTTCCATGACCGATTCGAGGCGGAGGTCGATCTCCACCGGGGCGCCCTCCGGCACCCCGATGACGTCCTTGATCCCGAGATCCTTCGGCGCCGGGGCCGAGCGGGTCAGTCGCTGGAGCGCACCGGGACGCCGGCCCAGCTCGTGCGTGTCGAACACGAGGGGGTTGCGGTGGTCGAGGCGGGCGTTCAGGGCTTTTCCTCACGTTCGGAATTCGGGGGCTGCGCTTCTGCGGGGACTCCGGTCCGGGGTCCTGCGGGCAGCCGGGATCGCGGGGAAGCGCGACCGAAGAGACAGGATACTGGACACACCGCCCATCACCCAATCCGGGCCGGGCGCCCTCAGCGCCCCTGCTCGTACTCCCGCAGCCGGTCCATGTCGATCATCCCGGTGTCGAAGAAGCTGGTCTCGTCCAGCGCGCCCTGCTGCGCGGGCTGCTGCTGACCCGTCGGGGCGCCGTAGCCCTGGCCGCCGTACGTCCCGTCCTGCGGGTAGGCGTACGGGTCGTAGCCGCCGTAGCCGTCCTGCTGCGGGACGGCGTAGGGGTCGGCGGAGGCGGCGGGCTGCCCGGCGTACTGCTGCGGGTAGCCGTAGCCGCTCTGCCCGGCGTACGACTGGTCCTGCGGGTAGCCGTAGCCCTGGCCGCCGTAGGTCTCGCCGCCGTAGGTCTGGCCGTCGTACGGCTGGGGCTGGTCGTCGTAGCCCTGGCCCGGGGTGTACGGCTGCTGCTGCGGGACGGCCGGGGGCGCGGGCTGCCGGGGGCGGTCGGCCTGCTCGGGGAGGGCGGCGGCCGGGGCCTGCTCGGCGAGGCCGGCCAGGAAGTCGGCGTCGCTGGTGTGCTGGCGGTCGTCGTCGGAGCCGAGGGCCGCGAGCGAGCCGAGGTCGTCGGAGGCGATCCGGCCGTGCAGCTTCTGCCGGCCCCGGCCGACGGCCTCCAGGGTCTTGGAGAGCACCGCCTCGAACGCGCCCAGCTTGGCGTCGACGTAGCCGTCGGCCCGCTGGATCAGCGTGGAGGGGTCGGCGCTGTACTCCGGCGACTCGGCGTCGTCGGGGTCGCCGGGGCCGCGGCCGAGGAGCTTCTCGCGGCCGCGGTCGACGGAGCCGATGGTCTTGGTGAGGACGACCTCGAAGTTGGCCAGCTTGGAGTCAACGTAGTCGTCGGCCTCCGCCTTGACCTCCTCCGCCTCGCGGCGGGCCTCGGCCAGGATGCGGTCGGCCTCGGCCTGCGAGCGGCGGGCGACCTCCGTGCCGGAGACCATCCGGTCCCGCTCCGCCTGCGCGCCGGCGACGATCCGCTCGGCCTCGGCGCGGGCCTGCTCGGCCATCTCCTCGTGGCCGCCGAGCATCTCCGCGGCCTGGGCGAGCGAGCCGGGCAGCGCCTCGCGCACCTCGTCGAGCAGGGCGAGCAGCTCGGCGCGGTTGACCACGCACGAGGCCGACATGGGCATCGAGCGGGCACTGCCGACCGCCTCGGCGATCTCGTCGAGCTTCTTCTGCACGTCCACCGGGGGATCGCCACTCTCTTCGCAAGGGTTCACGTCTTCACGACGGGACGACTGTACGGCCAGGCGCCCGCCGCCCGACACCTGGTGACGGCCCGTCAGTCGGCGGGCCGCCGCTCACTTCTCGCCGAGCCGCTCCACCAGGGCCTCCTGGACGACGTCCGGCAGCAGGTGGGAGACGTCGCCGCCCCAGGCCGCGACCTCCTTCACCAGCGAGGAGGACAGGAAGCTGTAGGTGGGGTTGGTCGGGATGAAGAGCGTCTCGACGCCGGAGAGGCCGTTGTTCATCTGGGCCATCTGCAGCTCGTAGTCGAAGTCGCTCACCGCGCGCAGGCCCTTGACGATGGCCGGGATGCCGCGGTCCTTGCAGAAGTCGACGAGCAGGCCGTGGTGGGACTCCACCTCGATGTTGCCGAACCGGCCGGTGACCTGGCGGATCAGCTCGATCCGCTCGTCGACGGTGAACAGCCCCTGCTTGGACTTGTTGATCATCACGGCGACGTGCACGACGTCGTAGAGCTCGGAGGCCCTGGCGATGATGTCGAGGTGTCCGTTGGTGATGGGGTCGAAGGACCCGGGACAGACGGCGCGGCGCAATGTGACTCCCTCGCTCTCCGGTCTCGTCATGGCGCTTCTTGGCTGCGGAAAGCGGCGCGACCGTACCAAAACGTGGCCTCGCCGTAGCGGCGGGAGCGGAGGGCCGCGAAGCCCTCGGGCCAGCCGAAGGCACCGCCTCTGGTGCTGCGCTCCACGGTGACGAGCGCTTCGTCCGCGATCCAGCCCTGTGTACGGAGTGTGATCAGGATCTCCCGAAGATCGTCGTCCGGGACGGGGTACGGCGGGTCCAGGAAGACCACGTTGTAGGGGTCCGCCGGGGCCGGGCCCGCGGCGACCTGCTCGGCTCGGCCCGCTCTGACCTCGGCGCCGGGGAGGCCGACGGCCTTGACGTTGTCGCGGATGACGCGGACGGCCCTGGCGTCGGTCTCGACGAGCAGGGTGTGGGCGGCGCCCCGGGACAGCGCCTCCAGGCCGACGGCGCCGGAGCCGGCGTAGAGGTCGAGGACGCGGGCCCGGTCGAGGGGGCCGTCGAGCGCCTCCCAGGTGGAGAACAGGCCCTCGCGCGCCCGGTCGGACGTGGGGCGGGTGCCGGTGCCCGGCGGCACGGCCAGGGGGCGCCCGCCGGCGGCGCCGGCGATCACGCGGGTCATAGGGGTCCTTGTCCGGTGGGGGCGGGCCGCGGGCCCGTGGAGCGTGCACCCAGTCTCTCAGCCGGGGTGGTCTCGCCGCCTCCCAGGCCGGGCGCCGACGGGCTCAGCCCTTGTCGAGGTAGCTCTCCCGTTCCTGGTCGAGCAGCGCGTCCAGAGCGAGCCGCAGTTCCGGCAGCCGCTCCAGGTCGGGGTCGGCGGCGACGATCGCGGTGGCCTCCTCGCGGGCCTGGGCGATGACCTCCTCGTCGTCGATGACGGCGAGGACCCGCAGCGAGCTGCGGACCCCGGACTGGGCCTGGCCGAGCACGTCGCCCTCCCGGCGCTGTTCGAGGTCGATGCGGGAGAGTTCGAAGCCGTCGAGGGTCGAGGCGACGGCGCCGAGCCGCTGCCGGGCGGGGCTCGCCTCGCCGGCCTCGGTGACCAGCAGACAGAGCCCGGGCGCGGAGCCGCGGCCGACGCGGCCGCGCAGCTGGTGGAGCTGGGAGACGCCGAACCGGTCCGCGTCCATGATCACCATGGCGGTGGCGTTGGGCACGTTGACCCCGACCTCGATGACGGTGGTGGCGACCAGGACCTGGGTCTCGCCGGCGGCGAAGGAGCGCATGACGGCGTCCTTCTCGTCGGGGTGCATCCTGCCGTGCAGGTACTGCACGGCGAGCCCCTGGAGCGGGCCCTTGGCGAGCTGCTCGGCGACGTCCAGGACGGCGAGGGGGGGCCGCTTGTCGGACTCGGCCTCCTTCTTCGCGGCCTTCTTCCTCTCCTCCTCGGTCTCGTCGCCGATCCGCGGGCACACCACGTACGCCTGGTGCCCCGCGGCCACCTCCTCCCGCACCCGCTCCCAGGCGCGGGCGAGGAAGTGCGGCTTGTCGGCCGCGGGGACGACGTGGCTGGCGATCGGCGAGCGGCCGGCGGGGAGCTGGTCGAGGACGGAGGTCTCCAGGTCGCCGAAGACGGTCATGGCGACCGTGCGCGGGATGGGCGTGGCCGTCATCACCAGCAGGTGCGGGGGCTGCTTGCCCTTGGACCGCAGCGCGTCCCGCTGCTCGACGCCGAAGCGGTGCTGCTCGTCGACCACGACGAGCCCGAGGTCGTGGAACTTGACCTTGTCCTCGATCAGGGCGTGGGTGCCGATGACCAGGCCCGCCTCCCCGGTGACCAGGTCGAGCATGGCCTGCCGGCGGGCGGCCGTCCCCATGGAGCCGGTCAGCAGCACGACCTTGGTCGCCTGCTCCGCCCCGCCGAGCGTCCCGCCCTCGGCCAGCTCGCCCATCATCTCGGTGATCGACCGGTGGTGCTGCTGCGCGAGCACCTCCGTCGGCGCGAGCATCGCCGCCTGCCCCCCGGCGTCCACGACGGCGAGCATGGCCCGCAGGGCCACCATCGTGTTGTGGGTGACGGTGAAGTTGTCGGTCACGTAGGCATGGCTCGAATGATTGACGCTGATGCACTGGACCGGCTTCCGGCCAACGTACTCGATTGCTCGGATGCCCCGCCGGAAAGTGTTGTACTTCGGCCTCGCCCGGGTGCGGGCGACCTTTCGTGACAGCCGGAAGGGAATGTGCTCGTCCGGCAGGGCGACCGACACGATGAAGGCGGATTTCCTGGGCAGGACCCTGGCTCGCCCGCCCAGAGACCGGGTGAGCCAGGCCACGTCTTCCGCAAGCTGTCTCGATGAGGAGCAGAAGGAGACCGCCAGGCCGCTGGCGTGCAAGGTGCCGTCAGTGTCCATGAGTCCCTGCAGCACCGCCAGGCGATTCTTGACTGTGGTGTTCTTGAAGAGAGCGGGGACGAACTTCTCGGAGGACTTGGCGCCCCACAGTCCGAGCTCTCGCAGCGTGCTGATCACAGGGTTTCTACGCGTCCCACCACGCGCGGAAGCCATCTGGATCGTGTAGTCGCAGTTGGCGCCGGGCACGGCCCTGAGCGAGCAGTCCGGTGACACAGCGGACTCAACGGCATCGAAGATCTCCCTGTCGATCGTGGAGATGCGCAGGTTGTGTCTGAACGAGCCGTCACCGAGCAGCACGCCGAGAAGGTACGGATCGAGGGGTAGGTCGCCCCCCTCGAGATCGACCGGAACCGCTGCGGGCAGGTACCACTTGGAAGAGCCGTTCGCCTTGTGCAGGTCCATGCGGATCTCGCGCGCGGTCATCACTTCCGGCCTGTCGCCCCGATGCCACGCACAGCTCGTTGCCACGATCCACAGATGCTCGTCGTCGCACTCGACGGCAGAACCATCGGAGAGGACCAAGCGCCACACATCGCGCTCACCTTGCGGAAACACCCCGTTCACAGGGGCCAGTTCCCCCGTCGGCACCACGACGATGTCGCCCACGGCGATCTCGCCCATCGGGCGAAATCCCTGCGGCGTCAGAACCGTCGAGTCGAGAGGCTGCGCCTTCCCCGAGCCCACCTCGCCCTGGAGGAGGCGGTGCATGGGGTGGTCGGTGGCGAGGTCGGCGAAGATCTCGGCGGAGACGTGTCGCTGGCCGTCGGTGAGGGTGAAGGGGAGACGGGCGTCGAAGGCGTCGAGCAGGCCGCCGGGGGCGGGGCGGCGGGGGGTGGCGGGGAGTTGGTCGTCGGCGTGCCGGCGGCGGGCGAGGGCGACCTGGAGGACGAAGGCCTCGTCCCACTTCAGGCGGTCGCGGGCGGCCTCGACGTCGGCCCGGGAGCCGGGGCGGTGGATCTTCAGCAGGGCCTCGGGGAGCGAGCCGAGGCCGCGGCCCTCGCGCAGGGCGGGCGGCAGTGGGTCGACGGCGTCCTGCGCGGCGGGCAGCACGATGTCGACGGCCTTGGAGATCCGCCAGGAGTCGATCTGCTTGCAGGCGGCGTAGATCGGGATCAGCTTCCCCGCCCACTCCTCGGCCGCCCCGGCCCCGCTCTCCGCGTCGAGCAGCTCGTAGCTGGGGTGGGCGAGCTGCATGCGGTGGTTGAAGACCGAGACCTTGCCCGCGAACATCGCGCGGCGGCCCGGGAGCAGGTCCTGGTGCGGCTTGTGGACGGCCCGGCCGAAGAAGACGAGCTGCAGCCGCCCGCTGCCGTCGGTGATCGTCACCTCCAGGCGCTGGGAGCGGCCCCTGGCCCCGTTGAACGTGTGCACGCGGGCGTCGGCGACCTGGGCGACCACCGTGACGTGCTCCTCCAGCGGGAGGTCGGCGAGCCGGGTGAGCTGCCCGCGCTCCTCGTACCGCCGGGGGTAGTGGTGGAGCAGGTCCCCGACCGTGTGCAGGCCGAGGTGCTCGGCCATCACCTTGGCGGTGGGCGGTCCGAGGTGCTTCTTCAGTGGTTCGTCGAGCGCGGGCACGAGGTCCATTGCACACCACGTCACTGACAATCCGCCGAATCCCGCCGCCGGAAGGCCCCGCCCCGGCTACTCCACCCCGATGAGCAGCGGCGATGAGTGCCGGCCGCCCCGGTAGACGACGGTGTCCACGGCGAGGTGGTGGGTCCGCACCCGGCGTTCGAGGTGCTCGGCGAGCGCCTGCGGGGTCTCCTCGCCGAGCACCAGCGTGACGAGCTCTCCGCCGGCGTGGAGCATCCGGTCCAGGACCTCGGCCGCGGTGCGGGTGAGGTCGTCGCCGATGACGGCCACGTCGCCGTCGATCATCCCGAGCACGTCCCCGGCCTGGCAGATGCCCGCCATCGTCCAGAACTCGCTCTCGGCGACGGCGAGTTCGGCGTACCGGGTGGCGCCGGCCGCCGAGGTCATGGCGACGACGTCCTCGTCGAAGCGGCGGTCGGGCTCGTGGACGGCGAGGGCGGCCAGGCCCTGGACGGCGGCGCGGGTGGGGATGAGCGCGACCCGTACGCCCTCGGCGCGGGCCTGGTCGGCGGCGGCCGCGGCGGTGTGCCGGAGTTCGGCGGCGTTGGGGAGCAGCACCACCTCGTGGGCGTGCGCCTGCCGGATCGCCTCGACCAGCTCGCCGCTGGCGGGCGGCTCGCCGGGCCGGGCCAGGACGGTGGTGGCGCCGGCGTCCCGGCACAGCAGCGCGAGCCCGTCGCCGGGGACGACGGCGACCACGGCCCGCCGCGCCCGCTCCGGTGCGTCCCGGCCGTCCCGCTCGCCGTCGCCCGCCCGGCCGCCGCTGTGCACGTCCTCAGCTCCGAAGTGGGTGATCCGGATCCGGTACGGCCGGCCCGCCTCGATCCCGGCCTCGACGGCCGCCCCGGCGTCGTCGACGTGCACGTGGACGTTCCACAGCCCGTCGCCGCCGACCACGACGAGGGAGTCGCCGAGCACGTCGAGGCGGGTGCGGAGCCGGGTGACGGAGTCGTCGTCGGACTCCAGGAGGTAGATGACCTCGAAGGCGGGGCCCGCGGACTCGTGGTCCGCGCGGTCCTGGGGGGTGCGGACGGTGTGGACCGGGCACGCCAGCGGGCGGACGGCGGGCTGCGGGGCGGCGCCGGTGAGCGTCTCGACCAGGGCGCCGAGCAGGGTGACCAGGCCCTGCCCGCCGGCGTCGACGACGCCCTCGCGGCCGAGCACGGCGAGCTGGTCCGGGGTCGCGGCGAGGGCCTCGGCGGCCCCGGCGAGCGCGGCCCCGGCGACGGCGGCGCAGTCGACGGCGGGGCGGGCCGCCTCGGGGTCGAGGGTGCCGGGGTCGGGGGCGGCCGCGAGCTCGCCGGCGGCCCGCAGCGCCGCCTCCGCCGCCGCCGTCGCGACCGTGAGGACCGTGCCCTCCACCGGCCGGGCGACGGCCAGGTAGGCGGACTCCGCGGCCCGGTGCAGCGCCGTGGCCAGGTGATTCCCGTCACCGCGCGGCAGGTCGCCGCCGAGGACCTCGGCCATCCCCCGCAGCAGTTGGGCGAGGATCGTGCCGGAGTTGCCGCGCGCCCCGATCAGCGCCCCGTGGGCCATCGCCCCGAACGCCTCGGAGACGGTGGGCCCCGGGTCGCCCTGCGGATGCGCCTCGAAGGCGGCCTCGACGGCCTGGGCTGCGGACTCGACGGTCAGGTAGAGGTTGGTCCCGGTGTCGCCGTCCGCGACGGGGTAGACGTTGATCGCGTCGATCTCCTGGCGGGCCTTGCCCAGCGCCTCCAGCGCGCGGGCGCACCAGGTGCGGACCGCCAGGGCGTCGAGGGACTGCGCCACCTGCTGCCTCCCTAGGTCGTGCCGAGTCTGCCGTGCCCGTGTACCCCGGGAGCCGGAGGATCACCGCCCTGGCAGATTAGGGGGTGTGCGGGCCGGTCGGCGGCCGGGGCCCCGGACCTGGGCGACATGGTAGTTTCGCCAGGAAGGAGCAGCCGTTGTATGCTGCTCCGGTTGCCTGTCGAAGGACAGGCTCCCCCTCCTGGCAGCGCCACTCAGACTTCTCATCCGACTTCTGAATTCCGGCTTGCCGGGATTTCCCGTAACAGCATCTGAAGTCTTTGGAGTGACCCGTGGCTGCCAACTGCGACGTCTGTGGCAAGGGGCCCGGCTTCGGCAACAACATCTCCCACTCGCACCGCCGTACGTCCCGTCGCTGGAACCCCAACATCCAGCGCGTGCGTGCCGTGGTCGGTCGGACGCCGAAGCGGCTCAACGTCTGCACCTCGTGCATCAAGGCCGGCAAGGTCTCGCGCTAAGTGCACGACTCTCCCTGCGTGAGCAGGGGTCTGCCGTCAGCGCAGCCACCATGTCGGTTGCTGCTTGGGGAAACCGGTTCACCGTAGCGGTGAACCGGTTTTTTCATGCCCCGGTCCCCTCACGCCCTGCGCAGCCACCACCCGTGGTCGACGGGCCCGATCCCCCCGCCGAGCGGGAAGCCGGCGGCGATCGCCCCGGTGACGTACTCCTTCGCCCCGGTCACCGCCTCCGGCACGCCCTCCCCGAGGGCGAGCCGGGACGCGATCGCGGAGGCGAGGGTGCAGCCGGTGCCGTGGGTGTGCCGGTTGTCGTGGCGGGGTGCGCGCAGGTACACGAGCTCGGTGCCGTCGGAGAGCAGGTCGACGGCCTCCCCGGCCAGGTGCCCGCCCTTGATCAGCACCCACCGCGGCCCGTACGCGAGCACCGCGTCGGCCGCCCGTCGCAGGTCGGCCTCTCCGGTCACCTCGACGCCGGTGAGCTGGGCCACCTCGTCCAGGTTGGGGGTGGCGACCGTCGCCACCGGCAGCAGCCGGGTGCGGACGGAGTCCAGCGCCTCGGCCGCGAGCAGCGGGTCGCCGTGCTTGGAGACGCCGACGGGGTCGACCACGGCGGGCGCGTCCGTGTAGGTGAGCAGTTCGGCGACCGTCTCGACGAGTTCGGCCGAGGCGAGCATCCCGGTCTTCACGGCCTGGACGCCGATGTCGTCGACGACGGACCGGAACTGGGCGCGCACCGCCTCCGCCGGCAGCTCCCAGGCGCCCTGCACCCCGAGCGAGTTCTGCGCGGTGACCGCGGTGACCACGCTCATGCCGTGCACGCCGTGCGCCAGCATCGTCTTGAGGTCGGCCTGGAGGCCCGCCCCGCCGCCCGAGTCCGAGCCGGCGACGGTCAGCACCCGGTACGCCCCGGTCCCGGCGTTCACGCGTCCTCCCCGAAGTGGTCCCAGCCGCTGCCCGACGTCCAGGGCGCGCCGTCGACGGTGACCTGGGGCATCGCGGAGGGGTTGAGGACGGTGCCGATGACCTTCCACCGGGCGGGCAGCTTCACCTCGGGCGGGAAGGTGGCGACGATCGCGTGGTCCTCGCCGCCGGTGAGCACCCACTGCAGCGGGTCGACGCCGACGGCCTGGCCGATGTCGTTCATCTGCGTCGGCACGTCGATGTCCGCGGTGCGCAGGTCGATGCGGACCTTGCTCGACTCGGCGATGTGCCCGAGGTCGGCGACGAGGCCGTCGCTGACGTCGGTCATGGCCGTGGCGCCGAGCGCGGCGGCCGCGGGGCCCGCGTGGTAGGGCGGTTCGGGCCGGCGGTGCGCCTCGACGAAGGCGCGCGGGGAGCGGAAGCCGCGGGAGAGGACGGCGTACCCGGCCGCCGACCAGCCGAGCCAGCCGGTGTAGGCGACGACGTCGCCGGGTCGGGCCCCGGCCCGGGTGACCGGGTCCTGGTTGCGGAGGTCGCCGAGCGCGGTGATGGCGACGGTGACGCAGTCGCCGCGCACCACGTCGCCGCCGACGACGGCCGCGCCGGCCACCTGGCACTCGTCGCGGATGCCGTCCATCAGCTCGCCCGCCCAGGCGGCCGGGAGGTCGGCGGGGACCACGAGGCCGAGGAGCAGCGCGGTGGGGACCGCGCCCATCGCCGCGATGTCGGCGAGGTTCTGGGCGGCGGACTTCCGGCCGACGTCGTAGGCGGTGGACCAGTCGCGGCGGAAGTGCCGCCCCTCCAGGAGGACGTCCGTGCTCGCGACCACGCGCCGGTCGGGCGCGGCCACGACCGCGGCGTCGTCGCCGGGCCCGATCCGGACCGCCGGCGTGGTGGTGAGCCGGGAGGTCAACTCCCTGATCAGGCCGAACTCGCCCAGCTCACCGACAGTGCCTTTCACTGAACCCCGCCTCTCCTCGCGCCGGCCGCCGACCGTCCGGCGATCCGTCGTACACCCTGCGCCGCTGTGTGCCCCCGTGCCCGCCGCGCCCGGTCGCGGGCGCGCGGCGGCGTCGGTACCGTGACAAGGATCCACCCGTTCGCCGGTGACCGACCGCCCAAGTCTCCCCGCCGCACGCGGCGACGCGATACCGTGGCGTCCCTTCATCCCACATGATCCTCGTAGCCGCCCTGGAGGTTCCGTGGTACAGGCGTACATCCTGATCCAGACCGAAGTCGGTAAGGCGTCGACCGTCGCCGACACGATCAGCAAGATCACGGGGGTGATACAGGCCGAGGACGTCACCGGACCCTACGACGTCATCGTGCGGGCCCAGGCCGACACCGTCGACGACCTCGGACGTCTCGTCGTCGCGCGGGTGCAGCAGGTGGAGGGCATCACGCGAACCCTGACCTGCCCGGTCGTGCATCTGTAGCCCCCGTCTACGCTGGGCCGGTGACCCCGAACCGTCGCCGGCCCGCCGTCGGCCCCGCCCTCCTCGTGTCCGCCCTCGCGCTCGGCGCGGCGGGCTGCGCCGGGGACCCCGCGGCGAAGGTCGCCGTCCCCTCCCCCACGAAGACCACCGCGCGGCTGTGCGGCGCCCTGGACCGCGAACTGCCGTCGTCCATGGACGGCGCCGAGCGGTCGGACCCCGAGCCCGCGTCCGGCCTCACCGCGGCCTGGGACGGCGGGATCGTACTGCGCTGCGGGGTCCCGCAGCCCGCGGACGCCGAGAGCACGACGGCGCGGAGCGTCGAGGTCGACGGGGTCTCCTGGCTGACCGAGGAACGCTCCGACGGCAGTTACCGGTTCACCGCGATACTCCGCGAGGCGTACGTGGAGGTCACGCTCCCGGCGAAGTTCCCCGGCGGCGCCGCCCCCCTGGTCGACCTGGCCCCCGCCGTCTCGAAGGCGATCCCCGAGGGGGTCGCCCCCGCCGACGACGGCGTCGAGGCGGCGGGCTGAGGGGCGACGCCCGCCGCGTCCCGCCTCAGGGCCTGCCCGGGCTCAGCGCAGGCCCGTCGAGCGGCGCATCGCCGCCTGGAGCAGGCGGTCGACCAGCTCCGCGTACGGGACGCCGCTCTCCTCCCACATCCGCGGGTACATCGAGATGGGCGTGAAGCCGGGCATGGTGTTGATCTCGTTGATGACGAACTCGCCCTCGTCGGTGAGGAAGAAGTCCGCGCGGACCAGGCCCTCGCAGGCCGCCGCCTCGAACGCGGCGACCGCGAGCCGCTGCACCTCGGCGGTCTCCGCCTCGGTGATCGGGGCGGGAACGACGCCGGAGGCGGAGTCGATGTACTTCGCCTCGAAGTCGTAGAAGCTGTGGTCGGAGACCGGCGGGATCCAGGCCGGGACGCTGGCGCGCGGCCCGTCCTCGAACTCAAGGACGCCGCACTCGATCTCGCGGCCGGTGAGCAGCGACTCCACCAGGATCTTCGGGTCGTGCCGGCGGGCCTCCTCGATCGCCTCGTCGAGGCCCTCGAAGGAGTCGACCTTGCTGATGCCCATCGACGAGCCGCCGCGGGCGGGCTTCACGAAGAGCGGCCAGCCGTGCTCGCCGGCGAAGTCGGCGATCCTCTTCCGGGCGGCGGCCGGGTCCTGCTCCCACTCGCGCGGGCGGATCACCGCGTAGGGGCCTACCGGCAGCCCGAAGGAGACGAAGACCCGCTTCATGTACTCCTTGTCCTGGCCGACGGCCGAGGAGAGCACGCCGGAGCCGACGTAGGGCACGCCCGCGAGGTCCAGGAGGCCCTGGAGGGTGCCGTCCTCGCCGTAGGGGCCGTGGAGCACGGGGAAGACGACGTCGACCTCGCCCAGCGCCTTGGGCACCGAGCCGGGCTCGGCGTAGACGACCTCGCGGTCGGAGGGGTCGAAGGACAGCGCGACCGACCCCGAGACGGAGTCGGCGAGTTCGGCGACGGTCGGCGTGCGGCGGTCGGTGATCGCCATCCGCTCCGGCTCGTCGGCGGTCAGCGCCCACCGGCCGTCCTGGGTGATGCCGATCGGCAGCACGTCGTACTTCGTCCGGTCGATGGAGCGCAGCACCGCGCCCGCGGTGACCACGGAGATGCCGTGCTCGGAGCTGCGGCCACCGAACACGACGGCGACGCGCGGCTTGCGGGCGGAGGGCCGCTCAGGGCTCTGGGGAAGGTTCTCGCTGCTCATAACGCGTGAAGGCTACCTTGTGGTCCGGGGAGTCGCGCGGGTTGCACCGGCCCTCGCCGCCGCGGGTCGCGGGGCCGGCCGGGACTACCGGCGCTCGGGCTTGGCGCTGCGGGACATGAGCTCCTTGAGCGCGACCAGCGGGGGCTTGCCGTGGTGGACGATGTCGACGACGGTGTCAGTGATCGGCATGTCGACGCCGTGCCGGCGGGCCAGGTCGGCCACCGACTCGCAGGACTTGACGCCCTCGGCCGTCTGCCGGGTGACGGCGATCGTCTCCTGGAGGGTCATCCCGCGGCCGAGGTTGGTGCCGAAGGTGTGGTTGCGGGAGAGCGGCGAGGAGCAGGTGGCGACCAGGTCGCCGAGCCCGGCGAGCCCGGAGAACGTCATCGGGTCGGCGCCCATGGCGAGTCCGAGCCGGGTGGTCTCGGCGAGCCCGCGGGTGATGAGCGAGCCCTTGGTGTTGTCGCCGAGCCCCATCCCGTCCGCGATGCCGACCGCGAGGCCGATGACGTTCTTCACCGCGCCGCCCAGCTCGCAGCCGACGACGTCGGTGTTGGTGTAGGGGCGGAAGTACGGGGTGTGGCAGGCGGCCTGGAGGCGGGTGGCGACGGCCTCGTCGGTGCACGCGACGACGGAGGCGGCGGGCTGCCGGGCGGCGATCTCCTTGGCCAGGTTGGGTCCGGAGAGGACCGCGACCCGGTCGCCGGACACCTTGGCGACCTCCTCGATCACCTCGCTCATCCGCTTGGCCGTGCCGAGTTCGACCCCCTTCATCAGGGAGACGAGCACGGTGTCGGGGGCGAGCAGCGGGGCCCACTCCCCCAGGTTGGCGCGCAGCGTCTGGGACGGCACGGCGAGGACGGTGAACGCGGCGTCGCGGGCGGCCTCGGCCGGGTCGGTGGTGGCGCGCACCGAGGCGGGGAGTTCGACGCCGGGCAGGTAGTCGGCGTTGACGCGGGTGGTGTTGATCGCCTCGGCCAGTTCCGGGCGGCGGCCCCACAGGGTCACCTCGCAGCCGGCGTCCGCCATCACCATGGCGAAGGCCGTCCCCCAGGACCCGGAACCGAATACCGCGACGCGCGTCACTTGGAAGTCTCCTCCGCGGCCTTGCGCCGCTGTTGTGCGCGGGCCTCGCGCGGGTCGTGGACCTGTGCCGGGGCCTTCTCGCCGCGGATCTCCTCCAGGAGCGCGGTGATCGCGGCCATGATCTCCTCGGTGGCCTCGCGCAGCACCTCGGGGGTGGGCTGCCGGTCGTAGAACCGGGAGAGGTCGACCGGGTCGCCCGCCCTGACCCTGAGTGTCTTGCGCGGGAGGAGGTCGAACTTCCGGCCCTTCGCGTACGGCGGCATCGCCTCGTTGGCGCCCCACTGCGCGACGGGCACCACCGGGCAGCGGGTGGCCAGCGCGACCCTGGCCGCCCCGGTCTTGGCGACCATCGGCCACTGCTCCGGGTCACGGGTGAGCGTGCCCTCGGGATAGAAGGCCACGCATTCCCCCGCCTCGATGGCGTCGACGGCCGCCCGGAACGCGTCGAGCGCGTTCGTGGTCTCGCGGTAGACGGGAATCTGACCGGTGTTGCGGAGCATCATCCCGACGAATGTCACGTCGAAGAGCGCCGCTTTCGCGAGCAGCCTGGGCACGCGTCCGGTGTTGTACTGGAAGTGCGCGTACGACAGCGGGTCGAGATACGAGTTGTGGTTGATCGCGGTGATGAATCCCCCGTCGGCCGGGATCTTCTCCATTCCGTGCCAGTCCCGTTTGAACAGCGCCAGCAGGGGCGGTTTGGCGATGACCGCGGCCAGTCGGTACCAGAAGCCGATTCTGCGGCGGGACACTCGGACACCTTTCACTGAGCACCTGACCTGCCTGTACGGGCCTGGGGGGCGGCATGGGGCTGCGGGACCGCACAAGTGTCGCCCCAGGCCCGCGGTCTGTCGAGAACACCGTACGCCCGCGTCCCGGCGGTGCGCCGACGGCCCGCCCCGGCGCCACCGCAGCCCTACCCGCCACAATGGGCGCGATGGAGACGATCCCCTGGACCGTGGTGGTCCCGCTGAAGCCGCTGACGCGCGCCAAGAGCAGGCTGGCGCGGGCGGTCGGCGAGGAGTTGCGTCCCTCGCTGGCGCTGGCGTTCGCCCAGGACACCGTCGCGGCCGCGCTGGCCTGCGTGCGCGTGCGCGATGTGGTGGTCGTCACGGACGACCCGCTGGCCGGGGCCGAACTGGCGGCGCTCGGCGCGCGGATCGTCCCCGAACCGGTGCGGCGGCCGGCCGCCCGGCCTCCCCGCGTCCCCGCGTGCGGCACGACGGGGCTCACGGCGCGCACCACCGCCGAGGACGGCCTCAACGCCGCGCTGGCGCACGGGGCCGCCCTGGCGGCCCGGCTGCGCCCCGGGGCGCCGGTCGCCGCACTGAACGCCGACCTGCCGGCACTGCGCCCGGCGGAATTGGCGTGCGTTCTCAACGAGGCCCGCGCATTTCCGCGCGCATTTCTCGCGGACGCCGCCGGAATCGGCACCACATTGCTTTCCGCCCGGCCGGGAGTGGAATTGGCGCCGGCCTTCGGGGGCGCGTCGCGGGCCCGCCACGCGGCCTCCGGAGCGATCGAAATCAGCCACGCGGACGTCGACTCGGTCCGCCGGGACGTCGACACCGGGGCGGACCTGCGGGCGGCGGCCCTGCTCGGCCTCGGCCCGCGGACGGCGGCCGCGGCCCTCGGCCCGGTCCCGGCGGACCGGATCGACGGGTAGCGATGCCCTAGGGTGCGGGACATGCAGGCGACTTCGTACACCTACGACCCCGACACCCGCAGCGGCAGCGTGTTGCTCGACGACGGCACCCCGGTGCCCTTCGACGGGCCGGCCTTCGACGCCGGCGGGCTGCGGCTGCTGCGGCCGGGGCAGCGGGTGCGGATCGAGACGGAGGGCGAGGGGGCGGGCCTGCGGATCACCCTGGTGACGCTGCAGACCTTCTGAGCCGCTCACGGGCCCGGCCCGGGCACGGCCGCGGGCCGGGTCCCCCCGGAGGGAGCCCGGCCCGACACATGGGTACCGCGGGTGGCGCCTGGTGGATCGATCGGGCTACGCGGTGCGCGCGGCCGTCTTCTTGGCGGTGGTCTTGCGCGCGGTGGTCTTCTTCGCGGGCGCCTTGACGGCCGTGGCCTTCTTGGCGGGCGCGGTCTTCTTGGCGGTGGTCTTCTTGGCCGCGGCCGAGGTCTTCTTGGCGGCGCCGGTGGCGGTCTTCTTCGCCGGGGTCGCCTTCTTCGCGGCGGTGGTCTTCTTCGCCGCGGTGGCGGTCTTGCGGGCCGCGGTGGTCTTCTTCGCGGGCGCGGCGGTGGTCTTCTTGGCGGCGGCCGTGGTCTTCTTCGCGGCGGCCTTCTTGGCGGTGGCCTTCTTGGCCGCGGCCTTGGTCGTCGTCTTCACACCGCCGGTGAGGCTGCCCTTGGGGGCCTTCTTGACGGAGACCTCGCCGCCCTTGGGGAGCTTCTTCGAACCGCTGACCAGGTCCTTGAAGCCCTGGCCGGCACGGAAGCGCGGAACAGAGGTCTTCTTGACCCGCACCCGCTCGCCCGTCTGCGGGTTGCGGGCGTACCGCGCGGGGCGGTCGACCTTCTCGAACGAGCCGAAACCGGTGACCGAAACCCGGTCCCCGCCGACGACGGCACGCACGATCGCGTCCAGCACCGCGTCCACGGCGTCCGCGGCCTGCTGACGGCCGCCGACCTTGTCGGCAATCGCTTCTACGAGCTGCGCCTTGTTCACGTCTTCCCCTTCGGAGACATCGCCAGAACGAATGTGTTCAAGCTTTTTCGCACGTTAGGCAGATATATACCGCAAATCAAACACGAAACGGGCTCATCACCCTTGTGCCGCAACGGAACGGGCCGTGACGACTTCCCACCTGCTCGGGTGTTCACCCGTCCTGTGGAAATCGGCCCTCGCGGATCTCTTCCGCGAAGAGATCCAGACGCCGTGCCGCGGCGGCGAGATCGTGTTTGGAAGCCGCCGTAATGGCCAGCAGCTTCCGGGACAGCGCCATCCGTACGCCCTCCGGGACTTGCAGTGCGCGCACCATGGAGTGCGCTTCTTTCAGTCGGTCCGCCACCATCTCGTAGAGTCCGAGTTGGTTGTCGGGTTCCATACGGCGATTGTGCCATCTGGGAGGAGTTGTCACCTCCAGAGGGGTAACTGCCGCCTCTCCCGCCCCTCTTCCGGGGGATCGGCACCACCCGGTGGCACCAGCAGCCGCGTTCCCATCTCCCGCCCGTCGAAACGGAGTTGGTCACTCCGCCGGACACACGACGGGTGCCCCGCTGCCGTTACGGCGGCGGGGCACCCGGGTGAAGCGATCCGTCCGTCAGACGCGGGCCGTTCGGGGTTTGAAGGCCGGCCGGCCGGACTCGTAGGCGGCGATGTCGGCCTCGTTCCGGAGGGTGATGCTGATGTCGTCGAGGCCGTTGAGGAGGCGCCAGCGGGCGTTCTCGTCCAGCTCGAATTCGGCGGTCACACCCTCGGCGCGGACCTGGCGCTCCTGCAGGTCGACGGTGATCTCGGCGGTCGGGTCCGCCTCGGTCAGCTCCCACAGCGCGTCGACGGTCTTCTGGTCGAGGACCACGGTGAGCAGGCCGTTCTTCAGCGAGTTGCCGCGGAAGATGTCGGCGAAGCGGGAGGAGATGACGGTCTTGAAGCCGTAGTTCTGCAGGGCCCAGACGGCGTGCTCGCGGGAGGAGCCGGTGCCGAAGTCGGGGCCGGCCACCAGGACGGTCGCCCCGGCGCGCTCGGGCCGGTTGAGGACGAAGTCGTCGTTCTTGCGCCAGGCTTCGAACAGGCCGTCCTCGAACCCGTCGCGGGTGACCTTCTTGAGCCAGTGGGCGGGGATGATCTGGTCGGTGTCGACGTTGCTGCGGCGCAGCGGGACGGCCCGGCCGGTGTGGGTGGTGAAGGCTTCCATGGTGTTCAGACTCCGGCGGTCACGGTGGCTTCGGACAGGTCGGCGGGCGAGGCCAGGTGGCCGAGCACCGCGGTGGCGGCGGCCACCTGCGGGGAGACCAGGTGGGTGCGTCCGCCCTTGCCCTGGCGCCCCTCGAAGTTGCGGTTGGAGGTGGACGCCGAGCGCTCGCCGGGGGCGAGCTGGTCGGGGTTCATGCCCAGGCACATGGAACAGCCGGCGTGCCGCCACTCGGCGCCGGACTCCTTGAACACCTTGTCCAGGCCCTCCTCCACGGCCTGCAGCGCGACCCGCACCGAGCCGGGCACGACCAGCATCCGCACCCCGCTCGCGACCTTGCGGCCGGCGAGGACGCCGGCGGCGTTGCGCAGGTCCTCGATCCGGCCGTTGGTGCAGGAGCCGACGAAGACGGTGTCGACGCGGATGTCCCGCAGCGGCTGGCCGGCGGTCAGGCCCATGTACTCCAGCGCCTTCTCGGCGGCGTACCGCTCCGAGGCGTCCTCGTAGGAGGCCGGGTCGGGGACGGACGCCGACAGCGGCGCGCCCTGGCCGGGGTTGGTTCCCCAGGTGACGAACGGGGCCAGCTCGGCGGCGTCGATGACGACCTCCGCGTCGAACTCGGCGTCGTCGTCCGTGCGCAGGGTCCGCCAGTACTCCACCGCGGCGTCCCAGTCCGCGCCCTGCGGGGCGTGGTCGCGGCCCTGGAGGTAGGCGAACGTGGTCTCGTCGGGGGCGATCATGCCCGCGCGGGCGCCGGCTTCGATCGACATGTTGCAGACGGTCATGCGGGCCTCCATCGAGAGCTTCTCGATGGCGGATCCGCGGTACTCCAGGACGTAGCCCTGGCCGCCGCCGGTGCCGATGCGGGCGATGACGGCGAGGATCAGGTCCTTCGCGGTGACGTCCTCGGGCAGTTCGCCCTCGACGGTGATCGCCATGGTGCGGGGGCGGGCCATCGGGAGGGTCTGGGTGGCGAGCACGTGCTCGACCTGGGAGGTGCCGATGCCGAACGCCAGCGCGCCGAACGCGCCGTGGGTGGAGGTGTGGCTGTCGCCGCAGACCACGGTGGTGCCGGGCTGGGTCAGCCCGAGCTGCGGTCCCACCACGTGGACGACGCCCTGCTCGACGTCGCCGAGCGGGTGCAGCCGGACGCCGAAGTCCGCGCAGTTCTTGCGCAGGGTCTCCAGCTGGGCGCGGGAGACGGGGTCGGCAATCGGCTTGTCGATGTCGAGGGTCGGGGTGTTGTGGTCCTCGGTGGCGATGGTGAGGTCGAGCCGGCGCACCTGGCGGCCGGCCTGGCGCAGTCCGTCGAAGGCCTGCGGGCTGGTCACCTCGTGCAGCAGGTGCAGATCGATGTAGAGGAGGTCGGGCTCGCCCTCGGCGCGCCGGACGACGTGGTCGTCCCAGACCTTCTCCGCGAGTGTCCTACCCATCGCTTTCCCTCCGGCCGGCCGCGTGGGCCGACACTGCTCGAGATTTCGGGTGCCGTCGCGCGTTCCCCTCGTGCCGCGCGGCGGCCGCGCCCCGTTCGGTGCGCGGGCCGCTGCGACAAGGGTCGCTGTTTCCGCGGAAAATTGAACTTGCGTTTCACAGAGTGAGACGCGAGTATCGTTGCATGGACAACTCTAGCGGCGTGGGCGTTCTCGACAAGGCAGCCCTTGTCCTGGGCGCCCTGGAGTCCGGTCCGGCCACCCTCGCAGGCCTGGTGGCGGCCACAGGACTCGCAAGACCCACAGCTCACCGACTGGCCGTGGCCCTGGAGCACCACCGCATGGTGGCCCGGGACATGCAGGGCCGGTTCATCCTCGGCCCGCGGCTCTCGGAGCTCTCCGCGGCGGCCGGCGAGGACCGGCTGCTCGCGACCGCGGGCCCGGTCCTGACGCATCTGCGGGACGTCACCGGCGAGAGCGCGCAGCTCTACCGCCGGCAGGGCGACATGCGGATCTGCGTCGCGGCGGCCGAGCGGCTCTCCGGCCTGCGGGACACGGTGCCGATCGGCTCCACGCTGACGATGAAGGCCGGCTCCTCGGCGCAGATCCTGATGGCCTGGGAGGAGCCCGAGCGGCTCCACCGCGGGCTCCAGGGCGCGCGGTTCACGGCGACGGCGCTGTCGGGGGTGCGGCGGCGGGGCTGGGCGCAGTCGATCGGCGAGCGGGAGCCGGGGGTGGCATCCGTCTCCGCGCCGGTGCGCGGGCCCTCCAACCGCGTGGTGGCGGCGGTGTCCGTCTCCGGTCCGATCGAGCGGCTGACGCGGCATCCGGGGCGGATGCACGCGCAGGCGATCATCGACGCGGCGGCGCGGCTGTCCGAGGCCCTGCGCCGTACGGGCTGAGCCCGCGCCCCCTGTTCTCCCGTCACGTCCCCCCTCCCGTCGGTCGCTCCAACGCCGCAGCGACCGACGGGAGTTCGGCCTTCCGGGGGCGGCGCGACGGAGCAAAGCGAGGAGCCCCTCCCAGTGGACTGGAAGGGGCTCCTCGGTGCGTACCCCCGACCGGATTCGAACCGGCGCTACTGCCGTGAGAGGGCAGCGTGCTAGGCCGCTACACAACGGGGGCATGGACTGCGGGTGGTGCGGTACTGCGCTGGGCTACCAGGACTCGAACCTAGAACAACGGAACCAGAAACCGTCGTGTTGCCAATTACACCATAGCCCACAGGTGGCCTAGACCACTTGTCGTTCTTCGTACCCCCGACCGGATTCGAACCGGCGCTACTGCCGTGAGAGGGCAGCGTGCTAGGCCGCTACACAACGGGGGCCTTTGGCGATCCTGCTTCGGGACCAGTGGGTGCGACCCAGGTGGTCCCGCGGGAAGGATCTGTACCCCCGACCGGATTCGAACCGGCGCTACTGCCGTGAGAGGGCAGCGTGCTAGGCCGCTACACAACGGGGGCTTGTCTTGCTTGGTACTGCGCTGGGCTACCAGGACTCGAACCTAGAATAACGGAACCAGAAACCGTCGTGTTGCCAATTACACCATAGCCCACCGGATCGCAACCCCCTTGAGGGTTCTGATCGGCTTGCGCCTCCCCGCCTGGCCTTCCGGCCCGTCCGTGGCGGCGCAGGAAGAACATTACCCGAAGGAGGTCAGGGCTCCAAAACGGCTATTCGGTCCGAGCAGGGCGGGCAGCTGGGCGAGGCCGGTGATCCGCGCCAGGCCGTCGGCGCGGTGGACTCCCGTCCGGTCCAGCCAGATCCCCCGCAGCCCGACGGCGCAGGCGCCCCTGGCGTCGATCTCGGGGTGGTCGCCGACGTAGGCCACCTCCGCCGGCGGCAGGCCGATCTCCTCGCACGCGGCGAGGAACGCCTCAGGAGACGGCTTGGAGACTCCGAGCTCGGCGGCGCAGAGCAGCGCCTCGAAGCGGTCGCGCACGCCGAGCCTGGTCAGCTTGCGCTCCTGGTGGCGTGCCGAGGAGTTGGACAGCACGGCGTGCCGGTAGGCGGGGACCAGGGCGTCCAGAGCCGGCAGCACGTCGTCGAAGAGCGCCCACGCCGCTTCGTAGTGGACGAGGTAGCGGTGGAACCATGCGTCGGCCTCGGCGTCGGTCAGCGGCCGGCCGAGGAAGTCCCTGACCCGGTCCCGCCGCTGCTCCTCGAAGCCGATCCCGCCCTCGGCGAACCGCGCCCAGTGCCGCTCGGTGGTCTCCCGCCACACGCCGAGGGCCTGCTCGACCGTGTCGAACCGGTCGAGCAGGCCCTCGGCCTCCAACTGCGCGCGCATGCCGACGCGGTCGGCGGTGGTGTAGTCGAAGATCGTGTCGTCGACGTCCCACAGGACCGCTCGGATCGGCATGGGTCCAGGTTATGCCGCGAGCTTCGCCAGCGCGGTGTCGATGCGGGAGAGGGTGCGGGTGGGGCCGAGGATCTGGAGGGACTCGAAGAGGGGGAGGCCCACGGTGCGGCCGGTGACGGCGACGCGGACGGGGGCCTGCGCCTTGCCGAGCTTGAGGCCGTGCGCCTCGCCGGCCTTGAGGACCGCGTCCTTGAGGGAGTCCGCGGAGGACCAGTCCGCGGCCTCCAGGTTCGCCCGGGCCGTGGTGAGCAGCGGGACGGGTTCGCCCTTCATCGCCTTCGCCCAGGACGCCTCGTCGGCGACCGGCTCCTCCAGGAAGAGGAAGTCGACGTTGGCGGTGATGTCGGAGAGCACCTGCACCCGGGTCTGCGCGTACGGCGCGATCGCCTCCCACGCGCCCCGGTCGAACGCCTCCGGCGCCCAGTTCGCGTACGGCGCCCGCAGCCACGGCTCGCAGGCCTCGGCGAACGCCTTGGGGTCGAGCAGCCGGATGTGGTCGGCGTTGATCGCCTCCGCCTTCTTCAGGTCGAAGCGCGCCGGGTTCGCGTTGACGTCGGCGACGTCGAACTTCTCCACCAGCTCCGGGACCGTGAAGACGTCCCGGTCGGCGGCGAAGGACCAGCCGAGCAGGGAGAGGTAGTTGAGCAGCCCCTCGGGGAGGAAGCCGCGCTCGCGGTAGAGGTTGAGCGAGGCCTGCGGGTCGCGCTTGGAGAGCTTCTTGTTGCCCTCGCCCATCACGTACGGCAGGTGCCCGAAGAGCGGGATCTCCTTGGCGAGGCCGAGCTCGATCAGCGCCTTGTAGAGGGCGATCTGGCGCGGGGTGGAGGACAGCAGGTCCTCGCCGCGCAGGACGTGGGTGATCTCCATCAGCGCGTCGTCGACCGGGTTGACCAGCGTGTACAGCGGCGCGCCGTTCGCCCGGACGATGCCGTAGTCCGGCACGTTCTCCGGGGTGAAGGTCAGCTCGCCGCGGACCAGGTCGGTGAAGGTGATCGGCTCGTCCGGCATCCGGAAGCGGACGATGGAGGTGCGGCCCTCGGCCTCGTACGCCTGCTTCTGCTCGGCGGTGAGGTCGCGGCAGGCGCCGTCGTAGCCGGAGGGGCGGCCGGCCGCGCGGGCGGCCTCGCGGCGGGCGTCGAGCTCCTCGGTGGTGCAGTAGCAGGCGTACGCGTGCCCGGCGTCCTGGAGCTTGCGGGCGACGTCCGCGTAGATGTCCATCCGCTGCGACTGGCGGTAGGGGAGGTGCGGGCCGCCGACCTCGGGGCCCTCGTCCCAGGTGAGGCCGAGCCAGCGCATCGAGTCCAGGAGCTGCTGGTAGCTCTCCTCGGAGTCGCGCGCGGCGTCGGTGTCCTCGATGCGGAAGACCATGGTGCCGCCGGTGTGCCGGGCGTAGGCCCAGTTGAACAGGGCGGTGCGGACCAGACCCACGTGCGGGTTGCCGGTCGGCGAGGGACAGAAACGGACGCGGACGTCTGCGTTAGCCACGCTTGATCACCTTGTTGGTGAGAGTGCCGATGCCTTCGATGGTGACGGCGACCTCGTCGCCGACGTTCAGGGGTCCGACTCCGGCCGGGGTCCCGGTGAGGACGACGTCGCCGGGGAGCAGCGTCATCGCCTCGGTGATGTTGACGATCAGGTCCTCGATCGAGTGCGTCATCTGCGCGGTGGAGCCGAGCTGGCGCTGCTCGCCGTTGACCGTGCACTGGATGCCGAGGTCCTGGGCCCGCTTCAGGTCGATGCCGGTCTCCACCCAGGGGCCGAGCGGGCAGGAGCTGTCGAAGCCCTTGGCCCGGGCCCACTGCTTCTCGCGCTTCTGGACGTCGCGCGCGGTGACGTCGTTGGCGCAGGTGTAGCCGAGGATGACGTCGGCGACGCGCTCACGGGGCACCTCGCGGCACATCCGGCCGATGACGACGGCCAGCTCGGCCTCGTGGTGCACCTCCTGCGAGAAGGAGGGGTACACGATCGGGTCGCCGTCGCCGATCACCGAGGTGGAGGGCTTGAAGAAGGCGAAGGGCGCGTCGGGGACCTCGTTGCCGAGTTCGGCCGCGTGCTCGGCGTAGTTGCGGCCGAACGCCACCACCTTGTTGGGGAGCACGGGCGGGAGCAGCCGGACCCGGTTGTCACGGTCCGCGGCCAGCGGGACCTTCGTGCCAGAGAGCTCGAAGTCGCCGAACGGGATGCCCTTGATGATGTCGATGACGAGATCGTCCGGGCTGTCGCCCTCGACCGCGCCGAACGCGACATTGCCGTCGATGGAGAATCTGGCGATGCGCACGGAAGCGTGTGCCCCTTACCTCGTCGTCACGGAACTGCCCGGAGTCGGACACTCCAGGCTAACGCGGGGCGGGCACGCTGAACGCGCGTGCGCACCGGGCCGTAAGGAGAGGCGGGTGTCAGGGCTGGGAGGGGACGGTGGGGGCCACCATGAGGACGGTGCGGCGGGGGTTCGCGGTGACCGAGGGGACGGCGGAGGCGTACTCCGGCAGCGCGGCGGCCGCGTCGAGGATCGCCTGGGCGTCCTTCAGGTGGGCCAGGGTGGTGCGCCGGGGGTTGGCGGTGGAGCGGACCTGGGGCGCGGACGTCGGGTTCATGGCGTGATCTGACCTTGTCGTGAGGCGGATTCGGGGTCACCGTGGGCAGTGGGGCCCTACGTGTAAAGCGACAGGCTAAACATCCGATTCCCGGCCAAAGTCGGGATGCGAGGACAGCGCGGGTGTGAGTTTGCTCACGACAGGGTGGACAAACAACGCGAACCGGGCAGTGGCGCGATCAAGCGGAATCGGACATAACACCGGGGAACGGCGCATTCCGCTGCCGATCATGGCGACTGGGACACCCCCTGCCCGTAAGTGACTCGTAAGTAAAAGTCCGATTTGCGGGAGATCCACATCCACGGCGGGTAACCCCCGCCGCACACGGTGTCACCAGGGTCACAACGGGGCCACGGCCCTTGTTGGAGATCCTCCTCTGTGCTGGAATCCCTGGGACCGCCGCGGAAACAACCGGCGCGGACGGCGCAGAGCAGCGCCACCCAGCGGCGGTGCAAGGGGGGAAGCGCCGGTTCCACTCACGACCACCCCGGGACGCCGCCCGCGTCCCACGACTCGACACCGTCCCGCCGTCCACGCGGGGGGACGCCTGGTCCAGAGGTTGCGACGCCAGTGCAGGGACGTTTCAAGAGGGATGGCAGCGCTGCGGCGGAGCCGGAGCCGCGCGGCGGGAACGACCGCGGCTCCTCTCCCCAGCACGCTCAGAACCCGTCGACGCAGGGCCGGAATCCTGGCCGGAACGAGGGCGGCGACCCGGACGCGGCCACGGCCGCGGAGGGCCGGCCGCCCGCAGCCGCGCCCCCGGCCAAACCGCAGGGCACGGGCTCCCGAATAGCCCTGCGCAACTGGCGCATCAGCACCCGGCTCGTCTCGCTGCTCGTGCTCCCCGTGGTCGCCGCGACCTCGCTGGGCGCCCTGCGGATCAACGAGTCGCTGGACGACATCGAGCAGCTCGAGGACATGGAGCTGCTCACCGAGATGACGCAGCAGGCCACCGAGCTGGCCACCGCGCTGCAGAACGAGCGCGACCTGTCCGCGGGCCCGCTGTCCAACGGCCTGACGGCGAAGGACTACGAGGTCTCCGTCCCCCGCGAGCGGACCGACAACGCGCTGCGCGCCTTCGACCAGGCGACCAAGGACATCCAGCCGGACGGGAACGAGGCGCTCGCCGGCGTCCGCTCGAACGTCTACCAGATCTCCCAGTCGCTCCGGGAGCTCAAGAACATCCGGGACGGGGCGTACGAGAACGGCAACCCCGCCTCCCGCACGGTCGACGCCTACAGCCAGCTGATCCAGCAGCTGCTCAACCTCTCGCAGGACATGGCGCAGGCGACCAACTCGCCCGAGATGATCCAGCAGACCCGCGCCCTGGCGGCTTTCTCCAAGGCCAAGGAGTACGCCTCCGTCCAGCGGGCGCTGGTCGCCGCCAACCTGACCAAGACCGGGGCCAAGGCGGACGACCTCTCCAGCAGCGACCTCGTCGCCCTGCAGAACGCGCTGCGCGCCGAGGACGACTCCCTCACCGCCTTCAACGCCACCTACGAGGGCGACGAGCCGGTCGAGGAGCTGACCAAGCAGCTCGAGACCAAGACCACGACCAACGCGGTCGAGAGCTACGTCGAGATCGTCGCGAACCAGTCCCGCGGTCTGAAGTCCCAGGAGGGCCGCTCCTACAAGGAGTTCACGGACGACTACACCGGCAAGATCTCGGACATGACCACCATCGAGACCTCGCTGCTCAGCAAGATGGAGCAGCAGGCCGGTGAGCTGCGCGACGAGGCCGAGCGCTCCGCGATCATCAACGGTGCGCTGATCCTCCTCGTCATCGGCGTCTCGCTGGTCGGCGCCTTCGTGGTGTCGCGCTCGATGATCCGCTCGCTGCGGCGGCTGCAGGACACCGCGACCCGGGTCGCCCAGGACCGGCTGCCCGAGCTCGTCAAGCAGCTGTCCGAGGCCGACCCGCAGGACGTCGACACCTCGGTGGAGTCGGTCGGCGTGCACTCGCGCGACGAGATCGGCAAGGTGGCCGCGGCCTTCGACGACGTGCACCGCGAGGCCGTCCGCCTCGCCGCCGAGCAGGCCCTGCTTCGGGGCAACGTCAACGCGATGTTCACCAACCTCTCGCGCCGCTCCCAGGGCCTCATCCAGCGCCAGCTCTCGCTCATCTCCGAGCTGGAGTCGCGCGAGGCCGACCCCGACCAGCTCTCCTCGCTCTTCAAGCTCGACCACCTCGCGACCCGTATGCGCCGGAACGGCGAGAACCTCCTCGTCCTCGCGGGCGAGGAGCCGGGCCGCCGGTGGACGCGGCCCGTCCCGCTGGTCGACGTGCTCCGCGCCGCGGCCTCCGAGGTGGAGCAGTACGAGCGCATCGAACTCGCCTCGGTGCCCGCCACCGAGGTCGCCGGACGCGTCGTCAACGACCTCGTGCACCTGCTCGCCGAGCTGCTGGAGAACGCCACCTCGTTCTCGTCCCCGCAGACGAAGGTCAAGGTCACCGGGCACGCGCTGCCCGACGGCCGGGTGCTCGTCGAGATCCACGACACCGGTATCGGCCTCTCCCCCGAGGACCTCGCGGCGATCAACGAGCGGCTGGCCGCGCCGCCGACCGTGGACGTCTCGGTCTCGCGCCGCATGGGCCTGTTCGTGGTCGGCCGGCTCTCGCAGCGGCACGGCATCCGCATCCAGCTGCGCCCGTCGGACTCCGGCGGCACGACCGCGCTCGTCATGCTTCCGGTCGACGTGGCCCAGGGCAAGGGCGTGCGCAAGCCCGCCCCCGGCAAGGCCGGCGGACCGGCGCTCGGCGGCGGTCAGGGGCAGAACGGCCAGAACGGCCAGAACGGCCAGGGCGGCCCCGGGCTGCTCGGCGGCGCTCCGGCGCGCGGCCAGGTCGAGGCGGGCGGCGCGCGTGCCGCCCTGCCCGGCCGCCCCGACGAGGGCAACGGCTTCGGCGGTGGCTCCGGGCAGCGGCCGCCGGCCCCGGGCCCGGTGGGCGCCGGTGCGGGTGGAGCGGGCGCCGCCTTCGGGCGGGGCGCGCAGCCGCAGAACGCGTCGCTGGAAGGCGGCTTCAACCCCGGCGGCGCGCTGCCGCAGCGCGGTGGGCCGCAGGGTCAGGCCGGTCCGGCTCCGGCTCCGCAGGGCCGGCCCGGGCAGCAGCAGCCGGGCCAGGACCGGCAGTTCGGCGGCCAGGGCGGCCCCGGGCAGCAGTCCGGCAACCGTGCGCCGGGCTACCCGCAGCAGCCGGCCCCGCAGCGGCCGCAGGCACCCCAGCAGCAGCCCCAGCAGCAGGCCCCCCAGCAGCCGCCGCAGGGCGGTGCGCCCTTCACGCCGCAGGCGCCGGTCACGCCCGCGCCGGCCGGTCCCGGCGGGTTCCCCGGCGCCCCGGTGCCGCCCGTCCCGGTCCGCGCCGAGCAGCAGCCGCCGCACCCGATGCAGAACCGGCCGCGCCGCGGCGGTCCCGGTGCGGCCGGCGGCCGGCCCACGGGCCCGCTCGGCACGGACCCGACCCGTCAGCCGCAGCTGCCGCCCCCGGGCGGCCCGCGTGCGGAGCTGCCCGGCGGCAGCCGGCCGGCCGGCGAGCCGCCGCGGACCACCAGCTGGGGCAACGACAACGCCCAGCCGCCGGTCTCCCGGGCCTCGCTCGACGCGCCGCGCGGCCACGACGCGGACGACCGGCAGGGCGCCGGCCGCCCGCCGCAGCAGAGCCAGCAGCAGCCCGGCAACGGGCAGTACGTCCGCCAGGACGTCTTCGGCGGCGGCGCCCAGCCGGGCCGGCCGGCCGGTCCGGCGCACCCCGCGCCCGGCCAGAACGGCTACGACACCGCCGGGTTCCCCGTCGTCCGCCCCGACCAGCCGGAGGCCCTGCCGCCGGCCGGTCCCGGGGACGGCCGTACGCCGCTGTACGACACGCTGGAGACCAACTGGTTCCACGGCGGCCACGAGCAGCAGGCCGCCGCCGAGCAGTCGGAGCGGCCCGCGCCGCCCCGCCGGGCGCCGCAGCGCCCCCAGAACCAGAACCAGAACCAGCAGCAGCCGCAGCAGGTCCAGGGGAACGGGCAGCAGCCCGCCCCCGTCCGGGCCGACGCCGCGGCCGGCTGGCGGCCCTCGCCGAACGACGAACTCGTGAAGCAGGCCGAACGGGTCAGGCAGCCCGCCGCCGGCGGGATCACCACCTCCGGCCTCCCCCGCCGGGTCCCGCGCGCCAACCTCGTCGCGGGCACGGCCCAGCAGGAGACCCACCACACCGGTCCGCAGGTCTCCCGCGCGCCCGCCGACGTACGCGGCCGGCTGACCAACCTCCGCCGGGGCATCCAGCAGGGTCGACAGGCCGGCAGCGGCCTGGAGACCGGAGCCTTCCGCACGTTCGACCCCTCTCACCAGCAGGAGCGATAGTTGAGTCCGATGAGCCAGGCGGCACAGAACCTGAACTGGTTGATCACCAACTTCGTGGACAACACCCCCGGGGTGTCGCACACGGTGGTGGTCTCCGCCGACGGACTGCTCCTCGCCATGTCCGAGGGATTCCCCCGCGACCGGGCCGACCAGCTGGCGGCGGTGGCCTCCGGGCTCACCTCGCTGACGGCCGGCGCGTCCCGGATCTTCGAGGGCGGCTCCGTCGCCCAGACCGTGGTCGAGATGGAGCGCGGCTTCCTCTTCCTCATGTCGATCTCGGACGGCTCCTCGCTGGCCGTCCTCGCCCACCCGGACGCCGACATCGGTCTGGTGGGCTACGAGATGGCGCTGCTGGTCGACCGGGCCGGCGCCGTCCTCACCCCCGACCTGCGGGCCGAGCTCCAGGGAAGCCTGCTGCACTAGACCCGCCCAGGCACGACCGCACGATCGCACGCGATATCTCCCACCGTCCGGCCGCCCCGCCCCCCACCGGCCCCGTCAGACGGCTCGTACTCCCACACTTGCTGTCCAGCCCGGAGGATCCACATGACCCCGCCCAGCGCCCCTCACCATCCGTACGGCACCTCCCACGACGCCGAGTACGGGTACGAGGGCGACCAGCCGCTGGTCCGTCCCTATGCGATGACCGGCGGCCGGACCAGGCCGCGGTACCAGCTCGCCATCGAGGCGCTGGTGAGCAACACGGCCGATCCGATGCGGATGGAGGGTCTGCTCCCCGAGCACCAGCGGATCTGCCACCTCACCCGTGAGGTGAAGTCGGTCGCCGAGGTCTCGGCGCTGCTCTCGATGCCGCTGGGGGTGGCGCGGATCCTGGTGGCCGACCTCGCGGAGGCCGGGCTCGTCGCGATCCACCAGCCGGGCGGGGACGAGAACGCCGGCGGGGCGCCGGACGTGACACTGCTCGAGAGGGTACTCAGTGGACTTCGGAAGCTCTAGCAGCGGGGCGGCGCCGCGTGCGACCACCTCGGCGAAGATCGTCGTCGCGGGTGGGTTCGGGGTGGGGAAGACCACGTTCGTCGGCGCAGTGTCGGAGATCAACCCGCTGCGGACGGAGGCCGTCATGACGTCGGCCTCCGCGGGGATCGACGACCTGACGCACACGGGGGACAAGACGACGACCACGGTCGCGATGGACTTCGGGCGCATCACGCTCGACCAGGACCTGATCCTGTACCTGTTCGGCACGCCCGGGCAGGACCGGTTCTGGTTCATGTGGGACGACCTGGTCCGGGGTGCCATCGGGGCCATCGTGCTCGTCGACACCCGCCGGCTCGCCGACTGCTTCCCGGCGGTGGACTACTTCGAGAACTCCGGGCTGCCGTTCGTCGTCGCGCTCAACGGGTTCGACGGGTACCAGCCGTACGGGCCGGAGGAGGTCCGTGAGGCGTTGCAGATCGGGCCGGACACGCCGATCATCACGACGGACGCGCGGCACCGTGCGGACGCGAAGTCCGGGCTGATCACGCTGGTCGAGCACGCGCTGATGGCGCGCCTGCGCTAGCTCCTGCCGCGCGCGGCCCCGTACTCCCCCCGCGGAGTGCGGGGCCGCCGCTGTTCTCCGGGCTCCGCCCGGGTTCTCCCCCACCCCGCCCCTTCCCGAATCCCTCACCGCAGGGCGGCTTTGCGCCTGCGGCGCGTACCGGGCTCCGCCCGGTGGCCTCAACCGCCGGCCGGGCTGGAGGTTTTTGCCGGCCTGCGCCGAAGAACGTGCCGGTTCGCGCCGAGGTACGTGCCGGCCCGTGCCGCGGTTCAGGGTCAACGGGCTTGATCCATAAGTGGATTCGCACCTCGTTGAGTACCGGGCGGGTGTGATTGCTCACGGCGGGGGCTGGCGCGTATAACGTTTCGACAGAGAAATCCGGGGTCGCCAATAACGTGCCGCAGCGTTCCGTACGCCGACGGTCACAATGACCTTTTCTTTTCCGGTCTTTGACCGGCTATGTCCGGAGCTTCGGGGGCGGGAGGGCGGGCGGAACGGGATTGCGGGATGTTTGGCCAGGCTGCCGCGGTCGTGCTGAAATTCGCTGAACTGCCTGTACCCGTACCGAGCAGTAGCAAGCCAGAGCACCGGAGAACGTCCCGCGCCCGGAGACACCGGACGACAGACGGCACGACCCCCGCGTCAGTGCCGACGCCGAGAGGTTGTAGGTCGAGTGAGGCGAAGCCAGCCGAGTCCCGCACAGCAGGCGCGGGGCAACTTCACCCCGCCGCAGCGCGCCGCGGCGTCGCCCGCGGACGCTCCGCTGGAGCCCCAGGCCGCCGAAGGCAGCAGCAGCAGGCTGTCGCCGAGGAACTGGCGGGTGCCGGTCCGGCTGAACGCGATCCTGCTCATACCCGTGGTGGTCGCCCTCATCATGGGCGGCTTCCAGGTCAAGGGCTCCCTCGACACCCTGAACGAGGCCCGGGACGCGGAGAAGACCGCGCAGATCGTGACCGTGGCGGCCGAGTACGGCAACGCGCTGCTCAACGAGCGCGACGTGACGGCCGAGCCCCTCCTCAAGGGCGACCGCGACTCCGACGTCGTCGCCGAGGCGTACGCGAAGACCGAGACGGCGAAGCGCAAGTTCGCCGAGGTGGTCCAGGACGTCCCCGACAACGCCTCCCTGAAGCGCAGGATCGCGCTGATCAAGGAGAACGAGAAGAAGCTCGGCGATCTGCGCGACAAGGCCTTCGTGGCCGCCCTCGACCCGACGGGCACCGAGGAGCAGTACGTCGACATCCAGCACGTCCAGATGGAGATCGCCAACGAGCTGAACCTCGGCACCGGCGAGGTGACCTCGTACGGCCGGTCCGTGTACGCGATCCAGCTGGCGAAGTCGGCCGGCTCGCTCCAGCGCGCCATCGGCACGCACCTGCTGGTCAGGCCCAGCCAGGACGACGACGTCCGCGAGCGCCAGCTGAACTCCCTGTACTCCTTCACGTACCTCGAGGGCATCGCGATCCAGGAGTACCGGTCGGCCGCCGAGCCGTCCGACGGCAAGCTCCTCGAGGACACGTTCAAGGCCAAGGCCAAGGAGGGCAAGGAGCAGCTCGAGCAGTTCCGGCGCAAGCAGTCCGCCGCCGGGCAGGACGTGCCCGAGCTGCCGGTCGCCAAGAACGGTTCGGTCTACGACGGGATGCTCGGCGCGATCCTCTCGGGTGCGGAGCCGGAGGCCCTCGCGGCCCGGGGCATCACCCCCGCGACCTGGATGGCCGTCGCGACCAACAAGTTCGACGCGTACTCCGACGTCGAGGACAAGCTCATCGACAAGACGGTGACGGCCGCGCAGAAGGTCGCCGACGACGCCACCCGCGACGCGTACATCACCGGCGCGATCGTCGTCGCCGCCGTGCTCCTGTCGCTGCTCGTCGCCGGTCTCATGGCCCGCCAGATGAGCCGCAACATGCGCCGGCTGCGCTCGGCCGCCTTCGGCATCGCCGAGCAGCGGCTGCCGGCGCTCGTCGACCAGCTCTCGCGGACCGACCCCGGGCGGGTCGACACCCGGGTGCAGCCGATCCCGATCACCTCGACGGACGAGATCGGCGAGGTCGCCCGCGCCTTCGACCAGGTCCACCGCGAGGCGGTCCGGTTGGCCGCCGAGCAGGCGATGCTGCGGGGCAACGTCAACGCGATCTTCACGAACCTCTCCCGCCGCAACCAGTCGCTGATCGAGGGCCAGCTGACCCTGATCACCGACCTGGAGAACAACGAGGCGGACCCGGACCAGCTGGAGAACCTCTTCCGCCTGGACCACCTGGCCACCCGTATGCGCCGCAACGGCGAGAACCTGCTCGTCCTCGCGGGCGAGGAGCCCGGCCGCCGCTGGGACCAGCCGGTCCCGCTGGTCGACGTGCTCCGCGCCGCGGCCTCCGAGGTGGAGCAGTACGAGCGCATCGAGCTGACCGGCGTGCCGGAGGCCGAGATCCACGGCCGGGCCGTGACCGACCTCGTGCACCTGCTCGCCGAGCTGCTGGAGAACGCGACCACGTTCTCCTCGCCGCAGACCAAGGTCCGCGTCACCGCGACCCGTCTCCCCGACGGCCGCGTGATGATCGAGATCCACGACAAGGGCATCGGCCTCACCGCCGAGGACTTCGCCGACATCAACCACAAGCTGGCGAACCCGCCGACCGTCGACGCGGCGATCTCGCAGCGCATGGGCCTGTTCGTGGTCGGCCGGCTGTCCGGGCGGCACGAGATCCGCGTCCAGCTGCGCCCCTCGGGCGAGCAGGCCGGCACCACCTCGCTGGTCATGCTCCCGGAGGTCATCACCCACGGTGGCGGCGCGCAGGAGCGGCCGGAGGGCGAGTTCACCGTCTCGTCGATCATCCCGGAGACGGCGAAGGCCTTCGATCCGGCGCCGATGCGCACGGCCGCGGAGCTGGGCTTCGACGACACCCGCTACAACCCGGTCGTCGCGCCGGACGACGCGCGCGAACTCGACCCGGTGGGCCGCTCGCTGCTCCGCGAGGAGCGCCGGGCCGCGCTGGAGGCGCAGGCCCAGGGAGGCCGCGACGACCGGTTCGGCGACGACGCCTTCGGTGACGACGCCTTCGGCGAGGGCGGGGCGTTCGGTAACGGCGCCCCCGGCGGCCGCGCCGACCGGCACGCCGCCGACGACGCCTACGGGCAGGACGCGCCGTACGCCCCTGACGCCCCCTTCGGCGCCGACGCCCCCTTCGGGGCGGACGACCCGTTCGGCGGCCCGCAGGAGGCCGTACAGGCCGACGAGCGCCCGCTGTTCCGCGACGAGGCCCCGCAGCCCTCGTTCGACGCCTTCGGCCCGCAGCAGGGCTACGCCCCCGCGGACCCGGCCGGGAACGGCTACGGGCAGAACGGCTCCGGCGGCTACGCGCAGAACGGCCAGGCGGCCGACGGGTACCCGAACGGCTCCTACCAGGGCGAGACCGGCTACCAGGGCGACGGGCAGTACCAGGACGGCTCCGGCCTCCAGGGCGGCTACGGCACCTACGGCAACCGCGCCGAGACCGACGACTGGCCGCAGCAGGACGGCTACACCGACGGTTTCCAGCCGTCGTCGTACCCGCAGCAGGCGGAAAACCCGCAGGTGGCCCCCGCTGCCGAGCACGAGCGCGTAGGCTTCGACCGGCCGGGCCCCAGCCCGAGCCAGGTCAACGAGACGACGGACGCCGGACTGCCGCGACGCGGTGGCAACGGGGTCGCGCCGTCGCAGTGGCAGCAGCCGGACGTGCCGCGGCAGCGGGACGCCGAGCCGGTCCAGGAGCGGGAGCCCGCCAAGGGCTCCGGCGCCACCGGCGACGACAGCTGGCGCTCCGCCAACGACGACCGCTGGCAGCGCGCCAACAAGCTCCGCGACCCGAAGGCCGGCGGGGTGACCCCCTCCGGTCTCCCCCGCCGGGTGCCGAAGGCCAACCTGGTCGAGGGCACGGCGGAGCAGACCCCGCAGGGCGGCCCCCAGGTCTCCCGCGCTCCCGAGGACGTCCGGGGCAGGTTGAGCAACCTGCGCCGCGGTGTCCAGCAGGGGCGCAACGCGGGCAGTGAACAGAACGGCCAGGGCTCCGGCCCCGGCAGCACCTACAACCAGGAGCGTTAGTGTGAGCCCGATGAGCCAGGCGGCACAGAACCTGAACTGGTTGATCACCAACTTCGTGGACAACACCCCCGGGGTGTCCCACACGGTGGTGGTCTCCGCCGACGGACTCCTTCTGGCGATGTCCGAAGGATTCCCCCGCGACCGGGCCGACCAGCTGGCGGCGGTGGCCTCCGGCCTCACCTCGCTGACGGCCGGCGCGTCCCGGATCTTCGAGGGCGGCGCGGTCAACCAGACCGTGGTGGAGATGGAGCGCGGCTTCCTCTTCATCATGTCCGTCTCCGACGGGTCCTCCCTCGCGGTCCTCGCCCACCCGGACGCCGACATCGGTCTGGTCGGCTACGAGATGGCGCTCCTGGTCGAGCGGGCCGGTTCCGTCCTCACCCCGGACCTGCGGGCCGAGCTCCAGGGGAGCCTGCTCAACTAGCGGTCAGACAGTGCGATTTTGGGTCCGCGCGCCGTAGGGTGCGGGGACACGTGTCCCAGAGTTACGACGGCAACGGCGCCCGGTAGTCGGAGGAGGAAGAGTGGCAACACCCCCAGACGGTTCGTCTTCGGCCTGGTCCTATGGCCACGGCCAGGGCCAGGGTGACCCCTCGGGCAACCACCAGGGCTACAACTACCCCTCCGGGCCCGGCGGTCAGCAGCCGTACGGACGGCAGCCGCAGGGGCCCTACCCGGGCGACCAGCCGTCGGGGCCCACCGCGCCGCTCCACCGGTCGCCGCAGCAGTCCGCGCCCGGGCGCCGGGACGCGCCCGCCGCGGGCGGCAACCGCAACAACCCGCTGGTCCGCCCGTACGCCATGACCGGCGGACGGACGCGGCCGCGGTACCAGCTCGCCATCGAGGCGCTGGTGCACACCACCGCGGACCCGACCCGGCTGCAGGGGCAACTGCCCGAGCACCAGCGGATCTGCAACCTGTGCCGGGAGATCAAGTCCGTAGCGGAGATCTCGGCACTGCTCACCATCCCCCTCGGCGTGGCCCGGATCCTCGTGGCCGACCTGGCGGAAGCCGGTCTCGTCGCCATTCACCAGCCCGGCGGCGACGAGAACGCCGGCGGTCAGCCAGATGTGACACTGCTCGAAAGGGTGCTCAGTGGACTTCGCAAGCTCTAGCGGCGGCGGTGGCGGGGCGACCCGCTCCACCACCTCGGCGAAGATCGTCGTCGCGGGTGGCTTCGGCGTGGGGAAGACCACGTTCGTCGGTGCCGTGTCGGAGATCAACCCGCTGCGTACCGAGGCCGTCATGACGTCGGCCTCCGCCGGTATCGACGACCTGACGCACACCGGGGACAAGACGACCACGACGGTCGCGATGGACTTCGGGCGCATCACCCTCGACCAGGACCTGATCCTGTACCTGTTCGGCACGCCCGGGCAGGACCGGTTCTGGTTCATGTGGGACGACCTGGTCCGGGGTGCGATCGGGGCGGTCGTGCTGGTGGACACGCGGCGGCTCGCCGACTGCTTCCCGGCGGTGGACTACTTCGAGAACTCCGGGCTGCCGTTCGTCATCGCGCTCAACGGGTTCGACGGGCACCAGCCCTACACGCCGGACGAGGTCCGTGAGGCGCTGCAGATCGGGCCGGACACGCCCATCCTCACGACGGACGCGCGGCACCGGGCCGACGCGAAGTCCGCGCTCATCACGCTCGTGGAACACGCGCTCATGGCGCGCCTGCGCTGACGCCCCCGCCTGCGGCCCCGTACTCCCCCGCGGAGTACGGGGCCGCCGCCGTTTTCCGGGCTCCGCCCGGTCTTTCCCCACCCCGCCCCTTCCCGAATCCCTCACCGCCGGGCGGCTCTGCGCCTGCGGCGCGTACCGGGCTCCGCCCGGTGGCCTCAAACTTCCCCAAGCTCTCGGCTTCGCTCGAGTAGGGGAGACC
>NZ_JBHWZH010000040.1:0-45187 GCF_042728285.1 Streptomyces sp. NPDC060194
GAACGGACGCTTCCTTCGTACTCACCCTCTCGGGCTTTCCTCCGGGCTTTTCCCTTCGGTCTTGCGTCTCCGACTCTACCAGACTCTTTCGGGCCTGATTCCCAGTCAGCGGGAGTTGTCTTTGCGGCTGTTGAGCCGTTCCGACGTCTCAAACTCTAGCGCTTCATTCCCGCGACTCATAATCGAGCCGTGTGGAATTGAATTCGGGCACGCCGAATTCGATCCCGGAGGGAGATCGTGCTGGAGGTGAGGTGCCGCCTCAGCGGCGAGTGGCCGTCACAGAACCGTACCGGCCCCGTGACAACTCGCAGGAACTTACGCCCCTCGCGCCGCGTCGTCAACTCGAACCTCCGAGGGTGCCCCGACCGCCTCGATCGAAACCGGAGCGGCGTCTCCGCCGGCGCGGTCCGCATGCGCCCCGCCGAGCGTGGCGAGGACCGATCCGCCGAGGATCAGCGCGAAGGCGAGGCCGATGGTGGCGGTGAGCGGCTCGTCGAGGAAGGTGACGCCCGCGGCGACGGCGACGGCGGGGTTGACGTAGGTGATGACCGAGGCGCGGGAGGGGCCGACCTCGCGGATGAGCTCCAGGAACCCGACGAAGGCCAGGGCGGTGCAGAGGATGCCGAGGCCGGCCAGGGCGAGGAGGACCTCACCGCCGGGCAGCTCTCCGGGGAGCCCGGCGATACCGGCCGGCGCGTGCACCAGGGCGGCGAGGAGGAGGCAGGGGGTGACGAGCTGGAGCGTGGGAACGGCGGCCTTGAGGTGCCGGGCCGCGATGAGCGGGGCGAGCGCGTATCCGAACGCGGAGAGGAGCAGCTCGGTGATCGACCAGGCGTCGCCGCCGGAGAGGTGGGGGACGGTGAGGACGGCGACCCCGCCGAGGGCGAGCGCGAGTCCGAGGGCACGGCGCGGGGTGACGCGTTCGCTGTCGCCGAGGGCGAGGAGCCGGGCCAGGATGACGCCGAAGATCGGGACGGCGGCGATGAGGAACCCGGCCATCGAGCTGGAGAGGTGCTGCTCGGCGTCCGTGAGCGTCCACCAGGGGCCGATGATCTCGATCGCGGCGAAGGCCGGCATCGGCTTCCAGTGGCTCCGTACGGTCCTGGCGAGCCGTCCGCCGCGCAGGGCGAACGGCAGCAGGAGTGCCGCGCCGAGGGCGCAGCGGACGAAGACGACGGTGGAGGGCGGGAGGTCGCCGACCGCGACCTTGATCATCAGGTAGGGGATGCCCCAGAGGACGCCCATCAGGGAGAAGAGGAACCAGCCGCGTGCGCTCATGCGCCCACCCTGGCCGTCGTCACCTGCTCCGGTCTTGAACGCTGTTGCGGTACGCGGCCGGGGTGGAGCCGGTGACCCGCCGGAACCAGCGGGTGAGGTGGGCCTGGTCCGCGAAGCCGGCGAGTGCGGCGGCCTCGGCGGGCCGGTGGCCCGTGTCGAGGAGCGCGCGGGCGCGCAGGACGCGGTACTGGGCGAGCCAGGCGTAGGGCGGCATGCCGTAGGTGTCGCGGAAGGCGCGCAGCAGCTGGTAGCGCGACAGGCCCAGTTCGGCGGCCAGGGCGGCGAGGGACGGCGGCGCGGTCAGCTCGTCGGCGAGCCGGTCCCGTACGGCCTCGGCGACGGTGCGGGCGCCGGGGACGCGGTCACGGGTCGTGCGGACACCGGTGCCGTGGCGGCGGGCGAGGGCGGTGAGCAGCCAGGGGAGGCGGGACTCGGCCTCCAGGCGGTCGGGGCGGATGCTGAGCGCGGTGTGGGCGCGGGTGAGGGCGGCGGCGAGTCCGGGGTCGTGGACCACCGGGTCGCGGAAGAACGGCAGGGCGGTGGTGCCCTCGGTGAGCAGCGCGGACCGGGGGTACATCGAGCGGTAGGCGTATCCCTCGCAGCCGGTGGCCGGGCGGCCGGTGTGGGCCTCCTGCGGCATGAGTACGACGATCGACCCGGGGTCCGAGCGCACCCGGTCGCCCCGGTAGTCGATGATCTCGGAGCCGCCGAGGGTGACGCCGCCGGTCAGCTCCTCGTGGGCGTGCGGGGCCAGGTGGTGGGTGTCGAAGCAGGCGTCGAGCAGGTGCAGGGAGTCGCCTGCCCCCATGTCGACGCGCGCCCAGTCGGCGCGCTCGCGGCTGCCGGTCACTTCAGCCTCCCCCCGTCGGCCCGGCGCCCATTCTGCGCTCCCGGTGGTGCTACCCGCGAGCGATCCGGCGCAGGACCCGGGCGCACCGCCGGGCGTAGGCGTGCTGGAGGAGGGGGACGAGCGGGCCGGCGAGGCGAACGTATCGGGCGGCGGGGAGGCTGAAGGCGGTGACAGTGCACCAGACGGTCCCGTCGTGGTCGAGTTCGACGAGGAACGCCTCCTCGCCGTGCTCGGGGTGGCCCGGCAACGTGCCGTAGGCGAACCCGAGCCGGTCGGGCTCGTCGGAGGTCCAGACGACGACGCACGGCGCGCTGATCAGGCGGGTGATGGTGACCAGTACCTCCGCTCCGACCTCGGCCCGCGGCACGGGTGCGGTGAGTCGCAGGATGCCCGGCACGAGCGCGTTGTGCATCCGCCACTCGTTCACCGCCGCCCCGGCCGCCTCGAACGCGGCCCGCCCGTGTCCGATCCGGGCGCGGTGGCGCAGGTGCCGGTAGCCGGCGGGCAGCGGTGTGCGGGCGGTGGCGCCGGCCTCCGGGTAGGTGAGGCCTTGCGGGACGGGTCGGACGTGCTCCATGGCGGGGCCTCCGGGCCGAAGTCGCCGGGGGGGGCGACGGACGAGTCGGGCTGTACGCCGGGTTCTGTGCCTCGGGACCTCGCGGTCGTCGAGGTGACGGCCATCCATCTAGGACCGGCATTGCTGCCGGCCTCGTGCGGTCTACCCGCGGACTCGGGCGGGCAGCCCTCGATCGTCCGCGCAAGGCGCTCTTGCGAGTGCCTCTCTTGACCTTGCTCCTGGTGGGGTTTACCTAGCCGCCTGAGTCACCTCAGGCGCTGGTGGTCTCTTACACCACCGTTTCACCCTTACCCGGTGCCGGAGCGCCGGGCGGTCTGTTTTCTGTGGCACTGTCCCGCGGGTCACCCCGGGTGGCCGTTAGCCACCACCTTGCCCTGTGGAGCCCGGACGTTCCTCGGGGAGCCCCCGAAGGGTCTCCACGCGGCCGCCCGCCCGGCTCGTCCGCCGTGCGGAACAGTCTACGGGCCGGTCCGGGCAGGTCGACACCGCACGCGACCCCGCGCCCCCGCGCCCCCGCGCCCCCGCGAAAGATCACCGCGTGGAAACACGGACGTCACGGAATGTCCGGTCCGGCCCCGTACGTTCCGGGGCAGGACGATCGATTGGCGGTGCCCGATGGCGACCGACGCCCCCTGGCTGACCCACCCCGTGCGCGGGCTGCGCGGGCCCGTGCCGTGGGCGGCGGTGCTGCGCGCGGGGTGCGGGGTGGGGCCTGTGGTGGCCGGCGCGGTGGCGGCGGACGTGGTCGCGGTGGGGGTGATGGCGGGGCTCGGCGCGATGTTCGCGACGATCAACGACCGGCCGGGGAGGCAGGGGGCGCGCGGGGTGCGGGTGGGGGTGCCGGCGCTCGGCGGGGCCCTCGGGGCGGTGGCGGGCGCGCTGGTCGCGGCGTATCTGCCGGGGTGGTGGGCGGTCCCCGCGCTGGCCGCGACGGGGGTGGTCGCGGGGGCGGTGAGCGCGGTCGGCCCGGTGGCGTCGGCGACGGGGATGCAGCTGATGGTGCTGGCGGTGGTCGGCGCGGGGATGCACCTGGAGCTGCCGCCGCTCGCGCGCGGGGCGGCGCTGCTCGGCGGGGCGGGCTGGGTGGTCGCCGTCGGCGCGCTGCTGCCCCGGCCGCTGCGGTCCGCGGCGGACGGCCGGGAGGTGGTCGCGGCGGTGTACGACGCGCTCGGCGCGCTGCTCGCCGCGGTCGGGCGGGGCCCGGAGGCGGCGGAGGCGGCGCGCCGTCGGCTGACCGCCGCGTACGACGGCGCGTACCAGGCGCTCTACGCCCACCGCGGGACGCGGCCGCCGGCCGCGCTGCGGGCGCGGCTGGATGTGGCGGGGGCGCTGAGCGAGGCGGCGGTGACGCTGATGTGGGAGGCGCGGCACGGGGCGCCCGGCCCCGCTCTGGACGCGCGGGTCGTCGGGATGCCGGGGCGGCTGGCGTCGGCGGTTCGCCGCGGCGGGCCGGCGGGGCCGCTGGCGGCGCCCGCCCCGGACACCGCGGGCCGGGCCGCGCTGCACCGTGCGGCGCTGCTGGCCGCGGGGGTGTTCGACGGGGACGCGGCGCCGCCGGTCGGCGCGGTCGGGCCGGGGGCCGGTGACTACCTGCGGCGGGCGGCCGGGCCGGCGGGCCGGGAGTACGGGGCGCGGGTCGCGGTGACCGTCGCGGCGGCGTCGGCGGTGGCGCTGTGGATCGGCGCGGACCACTGGTACTGGCTGCCGGCGACCGCGGCGTTCCTGGTGAAGCCGGACATGGGGCCGCTGTTCTCGCGGGCGGTGACCCGGGCGTTCGGGACGCTGGCCGGGGTGCTGGTGTTCGCCGCGCTCTCCGCGGTGGCGGTGGGCGACCGCGCGGTGCTCGTGGCCGCCGGCGCGGCCGCGCTGATCCCGGTGGCGCAGCGGAACTTCGCGCTGCAGACCGCCGCGGTCACCCCGCTGCTGCTGGCCCTCCTCCAGCTCGGCGGGCAGCCGTCGGCCACCTGGGCCCGGCTCACCGACACCCTGCTGGCCTGCGCGGTCGTCCTCGCCGTCGGCCTCGTGCCCGGTCTCGGCGGGCCGCGGGCGCAGGTCTCCGTACGGATGGCGCTCGCGGAGCGGTCCGTCCGCGCGTACGGGGCGCGGACGCGGGCGGGCGAGGCGGAGTTCGCCGTCCGGCTGCGGCTGCGGCGCGAGGCGTACCGCGCGTTGGCCGACGCGCGGCGGACGGTGGAGACGGCGAGCGCGGAGCATCCGCCGTTCGGGCGGGACAGCGCCGGTCTGCTGCCGGTGGTGACGGAGCTGGAGCGGGCCGTCGACGCGGCGACGGCGGCGGTGGTGCGCCGCGAGCAGGGCACGACGGGCCGGAGGAGCTTGACCCTGACGTAGCGGCAACGTTTCTACTGGCCCCATGCGTATCGGAGAGATCGCCGCGCTCGCCGGGGTCACCTCGCGGGCGGTGCGGCACTACCACCACCTCGGGCTGCTCCCGGAGCCCGCCCGGCGGAGCAACGGCTACCGGCAGTACGCGCTGCGGGACGCCGTGCTGCTCAGCCGGATCAGGCGGCTGACGGAGCTGGGGCTCGCCCTGGACGAGGTGCGCGACGTGCTCGCGGACGACGCCGGGCGCGACCTCGAGGAGATCCTGCGCGAGCTCGACGCGGACCTCGCGCGCCAGGAGGCGGCGATCCGCGCCCGCCGCGAACGGCTCGCGGTCCTCCTCGCGGAGGGCGTCGGGGAGGAGGGCCCGGTCTCCCCCGCGCTGGCGGAGCTGCTGCGGAGGGTGCCGCCGGGCGACTCGCCGATGGCCGCGCGGGACCGGGAGATCCTCCCGCTGCTCGACCATCACGAGGGCGCGCCGGAGCTGTACGCGGCGCTCGGCGCGATGGAGCCGATGGACGAGCTCTACGCCCGTCTCGACGCGCTCGCCGACGCGGACGCCGACGACCCGCGCGTCGGACCGCTGGCGGCGGAGCTGGCGGCCGGGATCCCCGAGGAGCTGGTGCGCGGCGGCACGGGCGGTTCCGAGGCGTCCCACTTCGCCGACGCGCTGCTGGCCGGGCTGTCCCCCGCCCAGGCGGAGGTCGTGCGCCAGGTCATCGCCCGGCTGGGCGAGCGCGCGGCGGAGGGGGCGTCGTGAGCGGGGTGGCGGCGGGCGCGCCGCGACCGGCCCTCCTGCCGCTCGTGCGGCGGGTGGTCGCGCACGAGGCGCGCGTCTTGGCCGGGCTCGCCCGGTGGGTGCTGCGGCGGCGGGACGACGGGGGCGGGTCCGCTGAGGCCTTCGGGCACGCCCGGGACCAGGCCGCGATGATGTACGGGATGGCGTTCGTCTGCGTGGTCGAGACCGTCGCGCTGTCGTTCCTGCTGGCACCGTGGCCCGTGGTGCACGCCTTCGTGCTGTACCTGGACGTCTACACCGTGCTGATGGTCCTCGGGCTGCACGCGTGCTCCGTCACCCGCCCGCACCTGCTGACCGGTGGGCCGGACGGGGTGCTGCGGCTGCGGCAGAGCGCCTGGTTCGACCTGGCGGTGCCGCTCGCGGCGATCGACACGGTCGGCTGTGAACTGCGGGCCCCCGACCGGTCGACGAGGGTGGACGGCGTGCTCGACCTGCCGGTCGGCGGGCAGACGTCGGTGACGCTGAGGCTCACCGAGCCCGTCGAGGTGACGGGGTTCCTGGGGCGGACGCGGCGGGTGGAGGTGGTCCGGTTCCATGCGGACGCGCCGCGGGAGCTGGTCACGCGGGTGCGAAGAGCACGGTCGGGTCGGTGCGGGTGAGGCGGACGCGGAGTGGTTCGCCGAGGGGCAGGTCGGTGGTGTCGGACTCGACGCGGGCGACGATCGCGGGGTCGGTGAGGTGGACGGTCCCGACGCGCGGCCTGCCCTCCTTGACGTCGACGACCGCCGCGTCGAACGTCTCGCCGAGCCGGTCCCGTAGGAGCAGCGACTCGACGAGGTCGACGCTCGCGCGCTCGACGGCGTTGGCGCGGCGGCTGCCGTCGGCCATCTCCTGCGGGAGGGCGGGGAGGGCGTCCAGGACCCAGGAGGGCGGCTGTGCTCCCCCGGCCGCGGCGAGGCATATCTCGCCGGCGTAGCGGTCGACGAGGCGCCGCAGTGGGGCGGTGACGTGCGCGTAGGGCGCGGCGACGGCGGCGTGGGTCGCGGGTTCGGGCAGCTCGCCGCCGGTGAAGGGGGTGTAGCCGGCGCCGCGCAGGAGCGAGGTGCACTCCTGGAGGAACGCCGCGACGTGCGGGTCGCCGGTCGGGTCGAGCGAGCGGACCAGGGCCGCGTACGAGGTGTGGTGCGGCCAGTCGACGCCGAGCGCCTTCGCGACGCGGTGCAGCCGCCCGACGGCGCCGTCGGGGGCGGTGGGCAGGGTGCGCAGGATGCCCGTCCCCGAGGCGAGCATGAGGTCGGCGGCCGCCATGCCGGTGAGCAGGGAGACCTGCGCGTTCCATCCTTCGGCCGGCAGCGGGGCGCGGAAGCCGAGCGCGTAGCCGCCGCCGTCCTGCTCGACGACCTCCTGCTCGGGGACGTTCAGGGAGATGCCGCCGCGGGCCGCCTCTTGGGCCTCGCGCAGCTCGCCGATGGTCTTCAGAAGGGCCAGCGGGGCGTCGGCGGTGCCTGCGTCGATCTGCTGCTGGACGCCCGCGTAGTCCAGCTTCGCGCGGCTGCGGACGAGGGCGCGGCGGACGTCGGCCGCCGTGACGGCGCCGTCGGCGTCGAGGTCGATCCGCCAGAGCAGGGCGAGCGCCGTCTGCCCGGGGAGCAGGCTGGCGACGCCCTCGGAGAGGACCGGTGGGTGCAGCGGCACCTTCGCGCCCGGCAGGTAGTAGGTGTTCACCCGGCGGTGCGCCTCGGCGTCCAGGACGCCGCCCGGGGTGACGTAGGCGGTGACGTCGGCGATCGCGTAGGTGACCCGGTAGCCGCCGCGGGTGCGTTCGAGGTGCATCGCCTGGTCGAGGTCGGTCGACGTGGGCGGGTCGATCGTGAACAGCGGGACGCCGGTGGCGTCGTAGGGCGACGGAGGGAGCCGCGGGTCCTTGGCCGCGCGTTCGGCCTCGGCGAGGACGTCGGGCGGGAAGTCGCCGGGGACGTCGAGCTCGTGGCGCAGCGCGGCGAGGGCGGCGGGCAGGTCGGCACCGGAGACGTGGAGCTGGCGGCGGGGCATGGCACGAGCGTAGGGGGCGGGGGGTGGGGAGGCACCCCGTACGCTGGATCGGGGCTTTTTCGCCCCGGTCGAGCGTGAGGAGATCGCTGTGCAGGTGCTGCTGCCGCCGTCCGAGGGGAAGGCCGCGTCCGGTCGGGGGGCCGCCCTGGACCTCGGTTCGCTGTCCCTGCCGGGGCTGACGGAGGCGCGGGCGGCCGTGCTCGCGGAGCTGGTCGAGCTGTGCGCGGCCGACGAGGAGAAGGCCCGGGAGGTCCTCGGCCTGAGCGAGGGCCTGCGTGGGGAGGTCGCGAAGAACGCGGGCCTCCTGGAAGCCGGGACCCGGCGGGCCGGCGAGATCTACACGGGGGTCCTGTACGACGCCCTGGGGCTCGCGACGCTCGACACCGCGGCCCGGCGGCGGGCGGGGCGCTCGCTGCTCGTGTTCTCCGGGCTGTGGGGCGCGGTGCGGATCGGCGACCGCATCCCCTCCTACCGCTGCTCCATGGGCGTCAAGCTGCCCGGGACGGGGCCGCTGGGCGCGTACTGGCGGACGGCCATGGCGCCGGTGCTGCCGGAGGTCGTGGGCGAAGGACTCGTGCTCGACCTGCGGTCGGCGGCGTACGCGGCGGCCTGGAAGCCCAAGGGCGCGACCGCCGAGCGGACCGCGACGGTCCGGGTGCTGCACGCGCCGACGCGGAAGGTGGTCAGCCACTTCAACAAGGCGACCAAGGGGCGGATCGTGCGGAGTCTGCTGACGGCCGGGGCGGACCCGAGGTCCGTCGGCGAGCTGGCGAAGACGCTCCGGGAGCTGGGGTACGTGGTCGAGGAGGGGCGCGGGCACGGTGCGCTGGACGTCCTCGTCGACGAGGTGCACTGAGCGGTCGTCGTCCCGGGGGATATCGCGTCCCTTAGGAGGCGCGGTGGAAATCGCGTCCCTTAGGGGACGGTGAGTTATCGCGCGCCTATGGACGGGCCGTGTTGCGCATCGTGCAACGTTCGTTGCGTCGGGCGCTGCGATTGCGGAGGATGCGGGGCATGACCTCCTCCGTGCCCGGCACCCCTGCCGCCTCCGTGCTCGATCTCGCCCCCGTCGTCCCCGTCGTCGTCCTGGAGGACGCCGCCGACGCCGTTCCGCTCGCCCGGGCGCTGGTCGCGGGCGGGCTGCCGGCGATCGAGGTGACGTTGCGGACGCCGGCCGCGATGGACGCGATCCGGGCGATCGCGGCGGAGGTGCCTAACGCGGTCGTCGGCGCGGGCACGGTCATCACGCCGGGCGGGGTCGCGGACGCGGTCGCGGCGGGGGCCCGTTTCCTGGTCAGCCCGGGGTGGACGGACGCGCTCCTGGACGCGATGGCGGCGTCCGGGGTGCCGTTCCTGCCGGGCGTCTCGACGACCTCCGAGGTCGTCGCGCTCCTGGAGCGGGGGGTGCGCGAGATGAAGTTCTTCCCCGCGGAGGCGGCGGGCGGTGTGCCCTACCTGAAGTCCCTCGCCGGCCCGCTCCCCCAGGCCCGCTTCTGCCCGACGGGCGGGGTCGGTCCGGCGAACGCCCCGGCCTACCTCGCGCTGCCGAACGTCGGCTGTGTCGGCGGGACGTGGATGCTGCCGGGGGACGCGGTGGCGACGAAGGACTGGACGCGGGTGGAGAAGCTGGCGCGGGAGGCGGCGGGGCTGCGCTGAGTCGGCGAAGGGGCCGCCCGGGTGTCCGGGGCGGCCCCTTCGGGCGTGGCAGAGGGCTCAGTCGCCGAAGTGCCCGGAGGCGGCACGGGACGGTTCGGTAGATGCCGGGGCGGCTCCACTAGTCGCCGTGGCCTCCGTGTGCGCCCCGCGCAGCTGCTGCCTGACGCCCTCGAACCGCTTGATGTTGCGGCGCCGCAACAGGAACAGCACGCCGCAGAAGGCCGTTCCACCGACGATGAAGAGCAGTCCGGTCAGAGCTTCGCCGTTGACGATCGCCAGGATGCCGACGGCGACGTCCATGGCGATGAGCACGCCGAACGCCCAGTAGAACCTCCGCGCGGACATCTGTTCCAGCCTCCGCGTGACGAGCCGGTCCATGGCCTCGCGCTCGCGCGGGTCGTCGGGGATGTCTCCGCGCCTGATCCGTCGGTCGAGTGCGGGAACGTCGTCGGTCTCCGTTCCGGAGATCGTGCCGTCCTTGCGCTGCCGCATGCGGAAGAACGCCGCGTAGGCCCCCCCGACCAACCCGCCTCCGATCACGGCCGACAACCACTCGTCCATACCGCCGAACAGCAGCCGTACGGCGACGGACGCCACGACGAACCACAGGGCCATCGCCCACCAGCTCTCGTACCACCGCCGCTGCGCCCGCATCGACTCGGCCATCCCGGCCCACCTCCCCGCCCCGGGACGCGCCTCCCGCGTCCCCTTGGGCCGCGTGTGCCCCGTGCGGGGGCCTCTCAGGCCAGGTGGGACGTGTCGTTCAGGCGGCGGACGCTCGCGTTGCCGTCGGCGTAGTACGCGACCTCGGAGAACGACGCCGCGGACAGCTCCATGCGGAAGAGGGACTCCGGCGGGGCCCCGAGGGCCAGCCGCACCAGGGTCTTGATCGGCGTCACGTGGGTGACGAGCAGGACCGTGCGGCCCGCGTACCGCGCCGCAAGCTCCGTACGCGCCGCCGCCACCCGCTCGGCGACGTGCGCGAAGCTCTCGCCGCCGCCGGTGGGCGTCGCGTCGGGGGACGCGAGCCAGGCGGTGAGGTCGTCGGGGTACCGCTCGCGGACCTCGCCGAAGGTGAGGCCCTCCCACGCGCCGAAGTCGGTCTCGCGCAGGCCGTCCTCGACGGCGACGTCGAGACCGAGCCGCGCGGAGACCGCCGCGGCCGTCTCGCGGCAGCGCAGGAGGGGGGAGCTGACGATCGCCTGGACCGTGCCCCGCGCGGCCAGCGCCTCTCCGGCGCGCTCGGCCTGGGCGCGGCCCACCGCGGAGAGCATGGGATCGCCGCCGCCGCTGCCGGAGAAACGCTTCTCAGGGGTGAGTGCGGTCTCGCCGTGGCGGAGCAGGAGGAAGGTGGCGGGCGCGCCGAGGTCGGCGGGGGCCCACCCGGGGGCCGCGGCGGGAGTCGTCCCTGCGGAGCCGGGTGGTCCGGCGATGTCGAACAGCGTCGCACCGCCGGCCCGCGCGGACCCCGCCTCCGGGCCCGTAGGACCGCCGGCACCCGTCGGCCGCGCGCGGCCCGCGAGCGCGGCGCGGGCCTTCGCCAGGCCCGCCGCCTGGTCGCCGACGGGGCTGTCCGCCTCGCGCGCGGGCGCGTCCAGGGCCGCCGTCGACCGGGACGGCGACCACTGCTCGCCGCGCCTGCCCGCGTCCATCGCCTCGTTCGCGAGCCGGTCCGCGTGCTTGTTCTGCGCGCGCGGGATCCACTCGTAGGTGACCCGGTCGCGGGGGAAGACGGCCGCGGCCTCGGCGGCGAGCGGCTTCATGGCGGGGTGCTTGATCTGCCAGCGGCCCGACATCTGCTCGACGACGAGCTTGGAGTCCATCCGGACGTGGACCGTGGACTCGGGGTCCAGGGCATGCGCGGCCCTGAGCCCGGCGACCAGCCCGCGGTACTCGGCGACGTTGTTCGTCGCGACCCCGATGTACTCCGCGGCCTCGGCGACGACCTCGCCGGAGGCGGAGTCGACGACGACCGCGCCGTAGCCGGCGGGCCCCGGGTTGCCCCGGGAGCCGCCGTCGGCCTCGACCACGAAGGTGTTCACGCTGCGCTGCTCCGACGCGTATCGGGAGGGGTGCCTACAGGCCGGACTCGGAGGTGCGGACGAGGATGCGGCGGCAGTTCTCGCAGCGCAGGACCTCGTCGGCGGGGGCGGCCTTCACCTCGTTGACCTCGGTGATGTTGAGCTCCAGGCGGCAGCCCTCGCAGCGGCGCTGGTACAGGCGCGCCGCGCCGACGCCGCCCTCCCGGGCGCGGATCTTCTCGTACAGCGCGACCAGCGTCTCGGGCACGGAGCCGACGACGACCTCGCGCTCCTTGGTGAGCTTGCCGGCCTCGGCGTCGATCTCGGCGAGCGCGGCGTCCCGGCGGGCGGTGGCGTCGCCGACCTTGGCCTCGACGGCGGTGACCCGCTCGGACAGCTCGCCGATCCGCTCCTGGGCGGCCTCGCGGCGCTCCATGATCTCCAGGACGATGTCCTCCAGGTCGCCCTGGCGCTTGGCGAGCGAGACGATCTCGTGCTGGAGGTTCTCCAGGTCGCGCGGCGAGTTGACGCTGCCGGAGTCGAGCCGCTGCTGGTTGCGGACGGTCCGCTGGCGGACCTGGTAGACGTCCTGCTCGGCGCGGTTCTGCTCGCGGGTGGTGTCGCCCTCCTCGGTCTGAGCGGCGACGAGCAGGTCGCGGAGCTGGGCCAGGTCGCTGGTCAGCGTGTCGAGCTCGGCGTGCTCGGGCAGGTTGGCGCGCCGGTGGGCGAGCTGCGAGAGCTTGACGTCGAGGGCCTGGACGTCGAGGAGGCGGATCTGGTCGGCGGGCGCGGCGTTCAGTTGGGGGCTCCAGGGGAAGAGGTGTGGACGGTCCAGGGGTCGGTGGCCGTCTTCGAGACGTGGACCCGCAGGTTCCAGCCGTGACGGTCGGAGATCTCGTCGAGCTGGGCGGCCGCCTGCTCGCACCAGGGCCACTCGGTGGCCCAGTGCGCGGCGTCCAGGAGGGCGAGATCGGAGGTGTACGAGGCCTCGGACACGGGGTGGTGGCGCAGGTCCGCGGTGAGGAAGGCGTCGGCGCCCGAGGCGCGGACGGCGTCGAAGAGGCTGTCGCCGGAGCCGCCGCTGACCGCGACGGTGCGGATCGGGCGGGCCGGGTCGCCGGCCGCGCGGATGCCCTGCGCGGTGGCGGGGAGCCGGGCGGCGGCCAGCTCGGTGAGCTCGGCCAGGGTGAGCGGGGCGTCGAGCTCGCAGAGCCGTCCGAGGCCGCGGCGGCCCGCGGGGTCGGTGGCGTCGGGCACCAGGGGGCCGAGGACCCGCAGGCCGAGCGCGCCGGCGAGCGCGTCGGAGACGCCGGGGTCGGCGGTGTCGGCGTTGGTGTGCGCGACGTGGAGCGCGATGTCGTGCTTGATCAGGGTGTGCACCGCGCGGCCCTTGAAGGTGTCGGCGGCGACGGTCGTGGTGCCGCGCAGGTACAGCGGGTGGTGCGTGACCAGCAGGTCCGCGCCCAGCGCGACGGCCTCCTCGACGATCTCGCGGACCGGGTCGACCGCGAACAGCACCCGGTTCACGGGTGCGTCGGGGTCGCCGCAGACGGTGCCGACCGCGTCCCAGGACTCCGCCCGCTCGGCGGGCCACAGGGCGTCGAGCGCGGCGACGACGTCCCGCAGCCGGGCCGGGCGTGCGGTCTTCTCTGCGCGGCGGGCGGCCGGCTCCGCGTCGGGGACGTCGGAGGAGGTGCGGGCCGCGGGGGCGTCGGTGGAGGGCTGACGGGACACGCTGCAAGGCTACCTGCCCCGCCTCCGTGCCCGGGCGGTCGTCCGGGGAGACCGGGGGCCGCCCAGCACACCCGTCCTCTCGCGCTCAGTGGAACCCCGCCCGCCTCACACGTTCGTGTGATGCCCGGGCCGCTCCCCGGCTGCGCGCGGAGGCGCGAAAACTAGCTTCGGGCGGGACAGGAGGTGACGGCTCGCCATGACGGTCTTGGCCATCGAGTCCGCCGGGGACGGCGGGGACACAGTGGACGTGCGGGACGAACTGGAGGGAGGCCGACTGCCGGAGACGGAGGGGTGGCCGGAGCTGTCGGAGCCGGCGAGCAGCGCGGCGGACGGGGGCGCGGGGCGTGCGGAGGGGTTCGCCGACGGTCCGCCCGCGGCGACGCCGGAGGCGGCCCCGAGGTCGGAGGCGGCCTCGATGCCCGGGCTCGCCCCTATGCCCGGGCTCGCCCCGATGCCCGAGGCGGCGTCGACCTGGGAGAGCGCCCTGACGCCGGACGCGGCACCGGCGCCGGACGCCGTCCCGGCGTACCACCCGTTCCCCGGCCCGGTCCCGCCGATGCCGAGCACGGCCCCGCCGCGCCCCCCGGCAACCGTTCGCGGCCCCGACCCCGTCGCGTCCGCGGCGCTGACCGTCGCCGCCGACGGCTCGTACGCCGCGCGGCTGGTGCAGCGCGCGGAGGGCGCCTGGTGCCCCGAGCGGTGGACGCTCGCCGGTCCCGAGGCGTACGCGGTGGCGCTGCCGCTCGACCAGCCCGAGGAGCCGGACTCCGGGGTGCTCCCGCTCGTCGACGGCCGGGTGCTCATCCACCGCCGGATCGACGGCCGGCACCACTTCTCGCTGCTCTATCCGACGGGGCCGAGCCCGAGCACCGGCCAACTCCCGCTCGGCGCGGTCGAGGCGGACCACTTGGAGCTGCTGCCGCCGTGCCCGCGCGGGGACGGCGCGTACGCCCTGTCCGTCGGCGAGACGTCCACGACGCTCTGGCAGGTGGCCGGCGGGGCCTTCGGGCCCGAGCGGATCGCCGAGGTGCCGGGGCGGTGCGCGAGCGGGGTCTGGCTGGACGGCGAGGGCCGGATGCTCGCGCTCAACCGGTCCCTGGAGGACGGCGGGCCGGTCAAGGCGGTGGCGCTCGACCTGGCCGGGGGCGGCGCGGTCACCCCGCTGCTGCAGATCGCCGACGGCAGCGACGACCGGGTGCTGCTGGCCGATCCGGACAGCGGTCTGCTGCTCATCGGTTCCGACGCGCCGGGGCGGCCGCTGCTTGGCTGGGGGGTGTTGGGCAGTACCCGGCCGGTGCGCTTCCCGGAGTGCCTGCGCCCGCCGGGGGTGACGCTGACCCCCTTCGCGGTGCAGCCGGGGCAGGTGCTGACGCCGGAGAGCTGCGCGGTGGCGTTCCGGGTGGAGGACGACGGCGGCGCGCAGGGAGGTTCGGGCGGAGGCGCGGAGCGCTCGGGTGGGGAAGGGAGCTGGGTGGCGCTGTGGCGGCCGGCCCAGCGCACGGTCCGGCAGATCCCGGCGCCGCGCGGGTGGTTGGCGGGGGCGGGGCGCTGGTCGCGGGAGGGGTCCCTGCACCTGCCGTACGCGACGGCGGAGACGCCGTGCGGGATCGCGACGCTGCGGGCGAGCGATCCGAACGGGCTCGACCCGGTCGGGGCCGAGCCGCAGCCGGGCGGGGATCGCAACGAGGGGCGGCCCGCGGAGGCGCCCGGCGGCGCGGACGCCGACGAGGCGGCCGTCCCACGACCGGTGCCGCTGCACCAGGCCGCCCGGAGCGGGCGGATCGCCGCGCAGTGACTCCGGGTGGAGGCTGCCCGCCCGCTCGGTGGCGGACGCATGACGGGTGTCAGCAGCGCTGATGACATTTGTACCGCTCGATTGATGACATCCGTGTCTGTCGCGGTTCGTTCACGCTCCGTAACGTCGTAGGCATGGAGAAGACGACAGCGACGGACACCCTCGCGGTGCGGTTCAGCGGGGTGGAGAAGAACTTCGGGGCCGTACGGGCCGTGGCCGGCGTCGAGCTGGCCCTCGGCCGCGGCGAGACGGTCGCCCTGCTGGGGCGGAACGGGGCGGGCAAGTCCACCACGATCTCGCTGCTGCTCGGGCTCGACGCCCCGGACCGCGGCGAGGTAAGGCTCTTCGGCCGCACCGCGGAGCAGGCCGTGCGGGCCGGGCTGGTCGGGGCGATGCTCCAGGAGGGCAGCCCGATACCGAAGGTGACGGTGCGTGAGCTGGTCGCGTTCGTCGGCAGCACGTACCCGGACCCGCTCCCGGTCGCCGAGGCGCTGGCGCTCGCCGGGTTGAGCGAGCAGGCGCACCGCCGGATCGACAAGCTCTCGGGCGGCCAGGTCCAGCGGGCCAGGTTCGCCGTCGCGCTGGCCGGCCGCCCCATGCTGCTCGTCCTGGACGAACCGACGGCCGCGCTGGACGTGGAGGCCCGGCGGGCGTTCTGGGCCTCGATGCGGGCGTACGCGGACCGCGGCAACACCGTCCTGTTCTCCACCCACTACCTGGAGGAGGCCGACGGCAACGCCGACCGGATCGTGGTCCTCGACCGCGGCCGGATCGTCGCCGACGGCAGCGGCGAGCAGCTCAGGCGGGCCGGGGGCGACACCCTCGTCTCCGTCGCCACCGCCCCCGGCGGGCTCGACAGGGACGCCTTCGGCGCGCTGCCGGGCGTCACCTCGGTCAAGCTGCGCGAGGGCCGGGCGCGGCTGCGGTCCGCCGACGCGGACGCCACCGTCCTGGCCCTGGCCGAGCGGGGGGCGATCCGCGGTCTGGAGGTCGTCCCGGCGACGCTGGAGGACGCGTTCCTGGCCCTGACCGCCGCTCCCGACCGCCCCGCCGTCGCCGCGCCCGCCCCCGTTGGCCCCGTCACCGTCCCGACCCCGCGCACCGCGACCGAGTGGGAGACCGTCCGATGACCGAGTACGTGAAGCTCGAGGTGCGCCGCACGCTGCGCGACCCCGGATACGTCGTCTTCGGGATCGGGATGCCGGTCCTGATGTACCTGCTGTTCACCAACCTCGGCGCCGCGGACGACGCGGACGGGGCCGCGTGGCGGACCAGCGCGATGGTCGGCATGGCCGCCTACGGGGCGCTCGGCGCCGCCACCTCCGTCGGCACGGGGGTGGCGGCGGACAAGGCGCTCGGCTGGCTGCGCCAGTTGCGGGTCACCCCGCTCACCCCGCGGGCCGTGGTGCTCGGCCGGGCGCTGAGCGGATCGGTGACCGTGCTGCCCGCGATCGGCGCGGTGCTCCTGGCCGGAGCGCTGGTCAACGGGGTGCGGCTGGCGGCGTGGCAGTGGGCCGCGCTGGTCGGGCTGCTGTGGGCGGGCGCGCTGCCCTTCACCCTGCTCGGCATCGGCAACGGCTACCGGCTCACCGCCCAGGCGGCCGGCATGGTCAACATGATGGCGCTGATGGTGCTCTCGGTCATCGGCGGGCTGTGGTTCCCGACCGAGGTCTTCCCCGGCTGGCTGCGTGCCCTCGCCGAGTTCACCCCGGCCAACCGGTTCGCCGACCTCGGCTGGTCCACCGTGCAGGGGCACGCCCCCGGGCTGCTCACCCTCACCGTGCTGACCGGCTGGCTGCTGCTCTTCGGGGCGTACGCCGCCACCTCTTACCGGCGGTCTGCGAGGACGGCATGATCGTCGCCATGGACCAGGAGAGCAGGGGCGGCTCGGGTGCGACCGCCGGCGGGCGGCGGACGTGGCGACAGCAACTGTGCCCGCCGGGGCTGCGCCACCTGGAGCTCCGGCCGCCGGGGCCGCCGACCGGGTACACGATGCTGCCGTGGCTCCTCTTCGGCCTCGGGGGGCTGGCGAACCTGGTCCAGGGGAAGACGCCCGACCCGTGGCTGGGCGCGGCGGGGCTGCTCACCTTCAACTCCCTCTACATCTTCGTGGTGTTCCACGCCTTCGAGGAGCGGTTGCGCCGCCGGGTGTCGGTGAAGCTGGCCCTGGTGGGGATGACGGCCGTGACCGTCGTACTCGCCGACGCCTACGGAGGCGCCTGGCGGCTGTTCTTCCCCCTGCTCGCCCTGACCTACGGGGTCGCGCTGCGCGGCCGGACGCTGGCCGCGGGGCTCGGCGCGATCTCCGGCGCGGCGGGCTTCCTGGCCGGCGGCGACGGCGGCCATGTCTGGGACTCGGCGGCGGTGGGCTACGGCACCTTCCTCTCCGGCATGGTGACCGCGACGATCCTGTCGCTGTCCCGGACCGTGAAGGAGCTACGTGCGACTCGCGAGGAGCTGGCGCACGCGGCGGTGGAGCGGGAACGGCTGCGCTTCTCGCGGGACCTGCACGACCTGCTCGGACACACCCTGTCGGTGATCGTGGTGAAGTCCGAGGCGGCCCGGCGGCTCGCGCCGCGGGACCTCGACGCGGCGCTCGGCCAGGTGGCCGACATCGAGTCGGTCGGCCGGCAGGCGCTCACGGAGATACGCGAGGCGGTGAGCGGTTACCGGGACGGGAGCCTCGCCGCGGAGCTGGACGGGGCGCGCGACGTCCTGGCCAGCGCCCGCATCGAGGCGGTCGTCCGGCGCACCGGGCCGCCGCTCTCCGCGCAGACGGAGGCGCTGCTCGGCTGGGTGGTGCGGGAGGCGGTCACCAACGTCGTACGGCACAGCGGGGCGAGCCGGTGCGAGATGTCCGTCGACAGCTCCGGGGAGCGGGTCCGGCTGGAGGTGCGGGACGACGGGCGCGGGGCGGCGGCGGAGCCCCGGCCGGGGGGCGGCGGCACCGGGTTGCGCGGCCTGGGCGAGCGGTTGGCGGCCGCCGGTGGGACGCTCGACGCGGGCCCGACCGGCCGGGAGGGCTTCCTGGTGAGCGCGGAACTGCCCCCGGGCACCGACACCGCCGAGCACGACCGCACACCCGCCGAGCACGGCGGCCACGACAGCCCGCCCGCCGGCCACGGCGGCGACCCCGAACTGGAGCACACCCGATGATCAGAGTCCTGCTGGCCGAGGACCAGGGCATGATGCGCGGCGCCCTCGCCCTGCTGCTCGGCCTGGAGCCGGACATGGAGGTGGTGTCGCAGGTCGGCAAGGGCGACGAGATCGTGTCCGCGGCGCTCACCGCCCGGCCGGACGTGGCGCTGCTCGACATCGAGCTGCCCGGTCGCAGCGGTCTGGACGCCGCCGCCGACCTGCGGAAGGAGATCCCGGACTGCCGGGTGCTGATCCTCACCACCTTCGGCCGGCCCGGCTACCTGCGGCGGGCGATGGAGGCGGGCGCGCGCGGGTTCCTGGTGAAGGACGGGCCGGTGGAGGAGCTGGCGGACGCGATCCGCCGGGTCCTGGCCGGCGAGACGGTCGTCGATCCGGCGCTCGCTGCGGCCGCGCTGGGGGCGGGGCCGAGCCCGCTCACCGAACGCGAGCGGGACGCCTTGAACGCGGCGGTCGACGGGGCCACGATCGCCGACATCGCGGGGAAACTGCACCTGTCGGAGTCGACCGTGCGGAACTACCTGTCCGCCGCGATCGGCAAGACGGGCACCCGCAACCGGATGGAGGCGGCCCGCGCGGCCCGGCGGCAGGGCTGGCTCTGACCGGCCGGGCCGGTTCTAGCCCCGCGGGGCCGCCCCCGGGCGGACCGCGCGCTCCCGGGGCAGCCAGATCCGCAGCATCAGCGCGCAGCCGGCCAGGACCCACGCGCCGACGGCGAAGGCGGCCGCGTAGCCGTCGGTGAGGGCCTCGGGGGTGGGTGACCCGCCGGTGGCGGCCGCGGCGACGGTGGAGAGGGTGGCGAGCCCGAGCGCGCCGCCCATGGTGCGGGAGGTGTTGACCAGGCCGGAGACGAGGCCCGCCTCACCGGGGCCGGCGCTCGCCGTGGCGAGGTGGGCGAGCGGGGTGGTGGCGAGCCCGGCGCCGGTGAGCATCAGGATGCCGGGGCCCAGGATGCCGCTGAGGTAGGGGCTGTCGGGGGTCATCGCCGACTGCCAGGCCATGCCGGCCGCAGCGGTCAGCGCCCCCAGGACCGCGGTGGTGCGGGCGCCGATCCGCTGCATCAGGACCGGGGCCAGCTTCGCCCCCAGGACGACGCTGAGCGAACTGGGGATCAGGGCGAGCCCCGCGCCCAGCGGGGTGTAGTCGAGGACGTTCTGCGCGTACACCGTCATGAAGAACCAGGTGCAGAACATCGCCGACCCGGCGACGAACATCCCGGCGTTGGCGGCGGAGACGGTCCGGGTGCGGAAGACGCGCAGGGGCATCAGCGGCTCGGCGGTGCGGGCCTCGACGAGGAGGAACGCGCCGAGCAGGGCGAGGCCGGCGAGGAGCGGGACGAGGGTCGCGGCCGCCGCCCAGCCCGCCGACTCGGTCTGCACGATGCCGAACGCGAGGACGGCCAGGCCGCCGGTGACCAGGAGCGCGCCGGCGAGGTCGAGCCGGTGGCGCGCCCCGGCCTTGTGCTCGGCCAGCCACAGCACCGCCGCGACCAGGACGACGGCACCGATCGGCACGTTGATCAGCAGCGTCCAGCGCCAGGACAGCGCGTCGGTGAGCACCCCGCCGATCAGCCCGCCGGCCGCGCCGCCGCCCGCCCCGACCGCGGCCCAGGTGCCGATCGCCCGGGTCCTGGCCGGGCCCGCCGGGACCGCCGAGGTGAGCAGGGTGAGGGTGGCCGGGGAGAGGACGGCCGCGCCGAGCCCTTGGAGGGCGCGGGCGGCGAGCAGCTGCCAGCCCTCCTGGGCCAGGCCGCCGGCCAGCGAGGCGGCGGTGAAGACGCCGAGGCCGAGCAGGAACATCCGCTTGGACCCGAAGATGTCCCCCGCCCGCCCGCCGAGCAGCATGAACCCGGCGAACGCGATGGAGTAGGCGTTGAGCACCCACTGCAGCCCGAACGCGCTGAGCCCGAGGTCGGTGCGCATCGAGGGCAGCGCGACGTTGACGACCGAGACGTCGAGGACGACCAGGAACTGCCCCGCGCACGCCACCAGGAGAACGGCCCAGGCGGGCGGGACGCGGTCCCGGCGGGAGGTGGTGGGATCGGTCAGCAGCGGGGTGGGGGTGGGTGCGTCGGCCATGACGGTCATGGTCGCAGGCGGTCAGTGGCCCGTACACCGGGACTTCGGTCCTGGGTCTGACGGTCCCAGGGCGGACGGTCCCAGGGCGGACGGCCCCGGGACTGACGGCCCCGGGTCGCGGGCCGGGCCGGCCGGGCGCACGGACCCGTTCGCCCGGGGTCCGTACCGGAGGGCCGCGCCCCGGATGGCACGATGGCCGCCGCGCGCACCCGCACCACCCCCGTCCACGTTCCCACCGCCCCGGAGGCCCCGCCCATGACCGCGCCCGCTCCCGACTCCCTCGCCGCCTTCGAGAAGGCCAAGGGCTTCATGCCGGTCCACGAGGGCCTGGCGTTCCACCGCGCCGCCGTCGAGGCCGCCGCGCTCGGACTGCCGCTGCTTGAGGTCGGGACGTACTGCGGGCGCTCCACGATCCTGCTCGCGGACGCCGCGCGCGGGGCCGGGGTGACGGCGCTGACCGTCGACCACCACCGGGGCAGCGAGGAGCAGCAGCCGGGCTGGGAGTACCACGACCCGTCGGTGGTGGACCCCGAGGTCGGTCTGATGGACACGCTGCCGACGTTCCGCCGCACCCTGCACGCGGCGGGCCTGGAGGAGCACGTGGTCGCGCTCGTCGGCCGGTCCCCGCAGGTCGCGCGGGTCTGGGGCGGGCCGCTCGGCCTCGTCTTCATCGACGGCGGCCACACCGACGAGCACGCCACGGCCGACTACGAGGGCTGGGTGCCGCATCTCGCGCAGGGCGGTCTGCTCGTCATCCACGACGTGTTCCCCGACCCGGCCGACGGCGGCCAGGCCCCGTACCGGATCTACCGGCGGGCGGTGGAGTCGGGCGCGTTCACCGAGCTGGTGCCGACCGACTCGCTGCGGGTGCTGCGCCGCACCGGTCCGGGGATCTGACCCGCGCGACCGCCGGAGCGCCACCCGGACGGGTGCCGCCTCCCCGGTTCCGGACCCGGAGCGGCGGACACGCACTAGCATCGCGGGGATGTCGTACGACGAACCGCCGCCGCCCACCCGACGCCGTCTGCGCGGCCCCGTCGCCGTGACGGCGGCCGCGCTGGTCCCGACCGCGCTGGCGGGCTGGCTCGTCTGGCAGACGCTGGACGGGGCGGGCGACGACAGCGCCCCGCAGAAGGTGCTGCCCCTGCCGAGCGCGGTGGGCACGACGACCGGCACGGCGGACGCGGACCGCGGACCCGACGCGGACCGCGGCCCCGACGCCAAGGGCGGCCCCCGCTCCCCCGCCCCGACGGGCGCCACCGCCGAGGGCCCCTCGCCGGCAGGCAGCACCCCCGCGCGCACCCCGGCCGCCAGCGCCCCCGGCCCGGTGACCGGCACCGGCCCCCTGGCCGGCAAGGTCGTCGTCATCGACCCCGGCCACAACACGAACAACCGGAACCACACCGCCGAGATCAACCGACTGGTCGACGTCGGCACCCACCGCAAGGAGTGCGACACCACCGGCACGTCGACCGTCGCCGGCTACGCGGAGGCCGAGTTCACCCTCGACCTCGCCCACCGGCTCCGCGACCGGCTGCGCGCGCAGGGCGCGACGGTGAGGCTGACGCACGACGGCGACCGCCCGTACGGCCCCTGCGTCGACGAGCGCGCCCGGATCGGCAACCGGGCCGGCGCGGACACGGTGCTCTCCCTGCACGCCGACGGCTCGGGCGCGGGCAACCGCGGCTTCCACGTGATCCTGCCCGCGCGGGTGGACGCCGGGGCGGCCGACACCCGCGCGATCACGGGCCCTTCGCGCGAGCTGGGCGAGCGGGTGGTGGGCAAATTCACGCAGTACACGGGGATGTCCCCGGCCAACTACCTCGGCGGCGGCACCGGGATCGACGTCCGGGGCGACCTCGGCGGCCTCAACCTCTCCACCGTGCCGAAGGTGTTCGTCGAGTGCGGCAACATGCGCGACGCCCGCGACGCCTCTCTGCTCACCGACCCGAAGTGGCGCGAGAAGGCGGCGCGAGGGCTCGCGGAAGGCGTCGCGTCGTACCTGCGGGGGTAGTGCGGACACCGAGGCCGGGGGTACTCCGGGGCAGCGGGCGAGGCACACACATGCGCGATAGTGTCAGGCGACGTGCACACGACGAGACGACTGACGAAGGACCTGAAGTGAATATCCGCTCCCTCACACGAGGCGACGGCGTGGTCATCGGAGCAGCGGTGTTGCTCTTCATCGCCTCCTTCCTCGACACATACAACTGCGACGGCGACCTCTGCGGGGGATTTACGAACCCGAACGCCTGGCAGGACGTCGCGCTTCTGATGGGTCTCTACATCATTGGCATCCTCGGCGCCGCGCTCATCGTCGTCTCCCGTGCGCTGAAGCCGCAGAACGGGCAGCCACGCCGCGTTGGTGGCCTCGAACTCGGCCAGCTCGGCATCACCCTGACGCTGTTCTCGGCCTGGATCGCCTTCTGGACGATCATTGATCCGCTGGGAGGAAGTGACGACGCCGCCGCCGCGGTGCTCGGAGCGGGCGGCGGCCTCATCCTCGGTCTAATCGCCGCTCTGATTCTGGCCGCCGCAGCGCTCGCTAGCTCGCTGGTCCCCGCGCTCAAGGCCCCGCTCCTCCCGGCCTCCCGTCCGCAGGGCCCGCAGAGCGGCCCGCTCGGCACGCCGTACGGAGGCCAGCCCGGCCAGCAGCACGGGTACGGCTACCCCGGGCAGCAGGGCCAACAGGGCCAACAGCAGGGCCCGTACGGCGGTCAGCCGCAGGGGACGCAGGGCTACGGCTACCCGGGCCAGCAGGGCCAGCCCGGCGCGCACGGCCCCGAGCAGCACGGGCAGCAGGGGCACCAGCAAGCCCCCGCCCAGGCCCCGGCGGAGCAGCACGCCGCCCCGGCCGCCGACTTCTCGCCGTTCTGGTTCGCCGTCCCGGTCGCCCGCCCGCTCTACGGCGAGGACGGCGCCCCGACGCCGATCGCCGAACTCGCCCCCGGCACCTGGTACCTGGCGGTGGAGCAGCGCGGTCCGGCCCTGATCGCGCAGACGCAGGACGGCCGCCGCGGCGTCCTGCAGGACACCACCGGCATCCAGCGCGGCTGACCGCTCGTCCGGCCGCACGCACCTCGGCCCCGTTCCCGCCCGACGGCGTGGGAACGGGGCCGATGCCGTACGCGCGGGACCCGGCGGGCTCAGGAGAACTTGGCCCGCTCCAGCCAGAAGTCGAGCAGCTCGCGGTCGCCGAGCACCTCCAGGGCGGGGTCGTCCGGGGAGAGCCGCCGGTTGAAGGCCAGCATCAGGTCCTTGACCGTCCCCCGCAGCGCCACCGTCGCCTTCTCGTGGCCGCGCCGCCAGCCGAATCCGTCCTCGTCGAACTCGATCAGCCACTCGGCGTCGGGGGCGTCGGTCGCGTGCAGGTGCAACGACCGTCCCTCGCCCCGGAGTTCGACCGCCTCGGGGTCGCCCTCGGCGGCGGCGTACTCGACGATGCGCAGCCACTCGTCGACGGTGTCGGCGGCGACGTCCGCCTCGACCTCGTAGGTGACGCCTGCGGCGAGGGCCGCGTCGGCGCGGTGGACGACCGTCTCGTGGGTCATCCGGCGGGCCCAGAAGGCGGGGCTGCGGTCCCAGGCCCAGCTCCACACCTCGGTGTCGGGGCCCGCGTCGCGCAGGGCGGTGACCAGGAGCTGCGCGCCCTCCTCCAGCCAGGTGTCGAGCCCGGCGCGGTCGGCGTCGCCGGGCCCGGGCACCCCCGGGACCCGGTCCTCGTCGACCTCGTCCGAGGCCCGGGTGCGGACGATGTGCTCGACCCAGCGGTGGGCGGCGCCGACGTGGCGGGCGAGCTGCCCGAGCGTCCAGTCGGGGCAGCTGGGCACGGTGGCGGAGAGGTCGGCGTCGACGAGGTGGGCGCGGAGCTGGTCGGTCTGCTTGACGATCTCGGCGAGGTGGCGGTCGAAGCCGAGGCCGGGCGGTGCGGTGTTCTGACTCATGGGGTCGGACCCTACTGACCGGCGACCGCCTCTGACCAGGGAGGATCAACTCGCGGTCAGCTGGGACGTGGAGGGGACCCTGTCCTCGACCTTCGCCCCGGCCTCGCCCGCCGCGCTCTTCACCTTGTCGATGACACCGCCGAAGGTGGCGGAGATGTCGCCGGCGCCCTCGCCCTTGCGGAGTTTGGCGGGGAGGTCCTTGAGGGAGTCGACGCCGCTCTGCAGCGGGGCGAGCGCCTTGGAGAGGGTGGGGTCGCCCTCGGCGTTCTTGAGCGCAGCCTGCAGCCGGTTGTAGGTGAAGGCCCCGGCCAGGCCCGCCTTCACCAGGGCGAACCGCCGGCCGTCGGCACCCTCCTTGAACTTGCCGTCGCGGTACGGCTTCACGATCCACTGGTAGGCGGCCCCGGCGGCCAGTCCCGCGTTGGCGACGAACCGGGTCTTGGCGAGCTTCTGCCGCTCGGCCGTGGACGTCGCCGTCGCCGTCGCGGAGGGGTCGCGCGGCGAACTGCTGGTGGTGGGTTTCGTGTTGACCGCGTTGTCACTGTCCCCGCACCCGGTGGCCCCCATGAGCAGGCCTCCGCACAGGAGGAGGGCGACGGCGAGGCGGCCGGCGGTCGGGAGGCGCGACGAAGTGGGCACGGGGAAACCTCCGCTGACGGCTGGGAGCTCGACGCCTGGTCGGGGAGCCGGACCCGGTCAAGGCCGGAAGGGCGCGGCTCCCCGTGCCCGTCAGCCTCGCCCGGACCCCCCGGGCACGCCACCGGACGGCACCCGAACGGGTTTCGAACGGGGCGGGTTTCACGAACGCGCGAGCGGCAACACGGCGTCCATGGCGACAAGAACCCGAACCGGGAACCCGGCCGCGACACTCATAGTGATCATCGCGGACATCATGGCGCTCATCATCGGCGCATGGATTCTGATGTACCTGCTCGACGCGAACCGCGCCAACGACCTGGTCCAGTGGGTCCACGACGCCGCACGGTTCCTGGCGGGCTGGTCCCACGACCTGTTCACCTTCGACGAGGAGTGGGCACGGGTGGTGTGCGGCTACGGCCTCGCCGCCGTCGTGTACCTCCTCATCGGACACGCCATCGCGGGCGCGGCCCGCAGGCGCTGACCCGCCACCGGGGCCGGTCGCGGACCGGCCCCCACGGCGTACCGGGGATCAGCAGCAGCCGGGCTCCAGGCCCCGCGGCAGCCGGTCCCCGCCGAAGACCGCGGTGGTCGCCTCGTCCCCCCCGAGCGCGGCCACCGCGAGCAGCAGGGAGCCGGCGGTCCACGCGGTGAGTTCGCGCGGCCAGACCGCGTCGTCGTCGAAGACGTAGCCGGTCCAGTACAGGCCGGTCTCCGGATCGCGCAGGTGCTGGACGGACTGCAGGATCTCCAGCGCGCGGTCGGACTCGCCGGTCACCCACAGGGCGAGGGCCAGTTCGGCGCTCTCGCCGCCGGTGACCCACGGGTTGGGGTCGACGCAGCGGACGCCGAGGCCGGGCACGACGAACCGGTCCCAGTCGGCCTCCAGGCGGGCCTTGGCCTCGGGGCCGCTCACCGCGCCGCCGAGGACGGGGTAGTACCAGTCCATCGAGTAGCGGTTCTTGTCGAGGAACCGCTCGGGGTGCCGGCGCAGCGCGTGGCCGAGGGCTCCGGCCGCCAACTCCCAGTCGGGCTGCGGTTCGGCCCGCTCGTCGGCGATGGCGAGCGCGCAGCGCAGCGCCTGGTAGATCGACGAACTCCCGGTCAGCAGGGCGTCGTCGACCGCCGTCCCGTCCGCCTCCCGCTTCCAGCCGATCTGCCCGCCGGGCTGCTGGAGCGCGAGCACGTACTCGATCGCGGCGAGGACGGCCGGCCACGTCCGGTCGAGGAAGCCCTCGTCGCCGGTGGCCAGGTAGTGGTGCCAGACGCCGACGGCGATGTAGGCGACGAAGTTGGTCTCCGCGCCCCGGTCGGTGGGCCGCGTGGAGTCCCCGTCGTGGTAGGCCGCGTACCAGGAGCCGTCCGGGTTCTGGTGGCGGACCAGCCACTCGTAGGCCCGGGTCGCGGCCTCGTGCTCGCCGGCCGCGTCGAGCGCCATGGCGGCCTCGGTGTGGTCCCACGGGTCGAGGTGGTGGCCGCGGAACCAGGGGATGGCCCCGTCGGCGCGCTGGACGGCGAGGATGCCGGCCACCGTGTGCGCGGCCTGCGAGGCCGTCAGGACGCCGGGCAGGACGAGGTGTTCGGTGCGCTCGGGACTCGTCACGCGTCGGTCTTCGCGGAGGAGCCGGAGGAGTCGGCGGAGGCGTCGGTCTGCGCGGCCGCGTCGGCCTTCGGCAGGTGCGGCTTGGTCGCGTAGGCGACGAAGCTCTTGCCGACCACCGGGTTGAGCAGCCCCTCGGCGACCCGGGTCAGGGCGGGCTTCTTCATGATGTCCCAGACCAGCAGCTTGTGGTACGCCCGCACGGGCAGCGCGCGGTCGTTGTCGACGCCGAAGGCGCACTTGAGCCACCAGTACGGCGAGTGCAGCGCGTGCGCGTGGTGCGTGCCGTACGGTCGCAGGCCCGCCTCGCGGATCTTCGCCAGGAGCTCGTCGGCCTTGTAGATGCGGATGTGGCCGCCCTCGACCTCGTGGTAGGCGTCGGACAGCGACCAGCAGACCTTCTCCGGGCCGTAGCGCGGGACGGTGATCGCGATCCGGCCGCCGGGCTTGAGGACCCGGACCATCTCGGCGAGGACGCCCTTGTCGTCCGGGATGTGCTCCATGACCTCGGAGATGATCACGACGTCGAAGGAGGCGTCGGGGAAGGGCAGGTTGAGCGCGTCGCCCTCCATCGCGGTGGCGCTCGCGCCGGCCGGGGCCTCGCCGGCCTCCTTCATCGCGGCGAACCAGGTCGCCACCTCGCGGATCTCCTCGGCGTTCCGGTCGAGGGCGACCACCCGCGCGCCGCGCCGGTAGCACTCGAAGGCGTGCCGCCCGGCCCCGCAGCCCAGGTCGAGCACCCGGTCGCCGGGGGCGAGCGGGAAGCGGGTGAAGTCGACGGTCAGCATCAGCGATGGCTCCCCAGTGGAGTTCCCGTGGCGGGCGTGGTGACGGGTGGGACGTCGGGGCGGGCGGCGCGGGCGTCCGGTCCGGCGGCCGGTCGCGGGGCGGTGTCCCCGCCGGGTCGGCGCGCGGCGATCGCGGCCCGGTAGTGGGCGACGGTGCCGAGGGCGGCCTGCCGCCAGGTGAAGCGGGCGAGCACCCGCTCGCGGCCGGCCGCTCCGAGCCGGGCGCGCAGCCCGGGGTCGCCGAGCAGCCGGGTGAGGCAGCCGGCGAGCGCGTCGGCGTCGCCGGGCGGGACGGCGAGGCAGGTCTCGCCGTCGGGGCCCGCGACCTCGGGGATCGCACCGCCGGTGGTGGCGACCAGCGGGGTGCCGGTGGCCATCGCCTCGGCGGCGGGCAGCGAGAAGCCCTCGTAGAGGGAGGGGACGCAGGCGACCTGCGCGCCGCGCACGAGGTCGACGAGCTCCTCGTCGCTGACGCCCTTGACGAAGCGGACCGCGTCCTCCAGGCCGTGCTTGGCGACGGCGCGGGCGACGGGCCCCCGCTCGGGCCGCTTGCCGACGACGACGAGGTGCGCGTGCGGGACCTCGACGCGCAGCTTGGCGAGCGCATCCACGAGGTGGACCAGGCCCTTCAACGGCACGTCCGCGCTGGAGGTGGTGACGATCCGGCCGGGCACCTCGGGCACGGACGGGTCGGGCGACCACAGGTCGGTGTCGGCGCCGATGTGCACCACGGAGACCCGCTCGTCGCGCACCCCGAGGTCGTCGACGATCTCCTGCTTGGAGGAGCCGGAGACGGTGAGGACGGCCGGCAGCCGGCGGGCGACCCGCTTCTGCATGCGCGTGAAGCCGTACCAGCGGCGGACGGACAGGCGCCGGCGGCGGGTGGTCGCGGCGGCCAGGTCGAGCCGGCGGTCGACGGTGATCGGATGGTGGATCGTGGTGACCAGCGGGGCGCCGAGCGCGGACGGGCCGCCGAGCAGCCCGTAGCCGAGGGTCTGGTTGTCGTGGACGACGTCGAACTCGCCGCGGCGGGCGGCCAGGTGGCGCCGGGCGCGGAGCGAGAAGGTCAGCGGCTCGGGGAAGCCGCCGGTCCACATGGTGCCGACCTCGACGGCGTCGATCCAGTCGCGGTACTCGCCGGCCTTCGGGGTGCGGAAGGGGTCCGGGGAGCGGTAGAGGTCGAGGCTCGGCAGCTCGGTGAGGGTGATGCCGTGGCCCTCGTCGATGACGGGGTAGGGCTGGGCGCCGATGACCTCGACGTGGTGGCCGAGGCGGGCCAGCTCGCGGGAGAGGTGGCGGACGTAGACGCCCTGGCCGCCGCAGTACGGGTTGCCCTTGTAGGTGAGGAGCGCGATGCGCAGCGGGCCTCCGTCGGCGGCGCCGGCGGGGCCGGACGCGGTCCGGGGGTCCTCCGCCATGGGCTCTGCGCTCACTCCACGGCCCCCTTAAGGTCCCTGCCTCGTCTTCTGCCGCCGGAGCGTAACCGCTGGGTCGGCCGGTGCACCAATTCCGGTGCGCGCGGCGGGCGGACACCTCGCGGTGGTACGGCGGGCAGGTGGTAAGGCAGCCGCCCGGCCCTGCTGCGGCCCGGTGGTGATCTCCGGACGGGTCGAATCTACCGGCCGGTAGGTACGGGTCGAAGGGCGGGGCCGCGTGATTCACGCCACCCCCGCGCAGGCCCGTCCGCGGCCCTCCTGATCAGGCCCGGGGCAGGGCGGCCCGCTACAGTGGCGGGGTCGTCATCACGTTCGCTCGGGGAAAGCCGGTGGGAAGTCCGGCGCTGACCCGCAACCGTGTGCCGGCCGGCCGGACCCCTGCACGGGCCCGTCCGGGCGGTGAGCCGGAGCACCCGTTCGGACCGTGAGAGGCTCCCCGCCGCCGGGCCGACCGGTGGCAGGCACCGTCGAGGAATACGGAGCCCGAGCCCGGTGCCGCCGCCTCGCGCCCGTGCGGGGTCGTGGGCAGCGGTGTGCGGTCTCCCCACAGGAGAGGCACCACCGATCGTGAACCTTCGCCGTCAGGCCGCCGCGCTCGCGTCCGCCGCCGTGCTCTGCGCGGTCGCCGCGCCCGTGGCCGCCGCCGACGAGACCGCGTCGCCGTCCCCCTCCGCCCCGGCGCTGCCCGACGGCCTCTACGGCAAGGGCGACCCGACCTACAGCGGCGTGTGGCGGCAGTCGTACGCGCTGCTCGCGCTCGACACCGTCGGGGTGAGGCCCGCGGAGTCGGCCGTCTCCTGGCTGACCGGCCAGCAGTGCGCGGACGGCGGCTTCGCCTCCTACCGCGCCGACACCGCGAAGGCGTGCGACGCGAAGACCGAGGACACCAACGCGACCGCCATCGCCGTTCAGGCGCTCAGCGCGCTCGGCGGGCAGGACGCGGCGGTGAAGAAGGCGACCGACTGGCTGAAGTCGGTGCAGAACGCGGACGGCGGCTGGTCGTACAACCCGGGCGGCGCGTCCGACGCCAACTCCACGGGCGTCGTGGCGGGCGCGTTCGACGCGGCCGGCACGGACGCGGAGGACGTGGCGAAGGGGGGGAAGTCGGCGGCCGACGCGCTGCTCGGCTTCCAGCTGGACTGCAAGGCGAAGGAGGCGGACCGGGGCGCGTTCGCCTACCAGCCCACCGACGGCAAGCTGACCGCCGACGCGAAGGCGACGACGGGGGCGGTGCTCGGCCTGGAGGGCGACGGGTTCGTGCTCGACGCGCCCGACGCCGGGGAGAAGGGCGAGGCCCCGAAGGCCCTGGCCTGCCCCGCCTCCTCCGCCGGCCCGGACGACGACGCGTCCGCCGACGCGGGCTCCGCCTGGCTGGCCGCGCGACTGGCCGCCGGCGACCACCACTTCACCGCAGCGACGCCCGGCTCCGACGAGAAGAAGCCCGACTTCGGCACCACCGCCGACGCGGTCATCGCACTGGCCGCCGGCGACCACCTGGACGCGGCGAAGTCGTCGTACGGCTGGCTGACGGAGAACGCGGGCGACTGGGCGTCGAGCGACCCGTCGGCCGCCGCGCAGCTCGTCCTCGGCGCGCACGCGACCGGTCAGGACCCGCGGAAGGCCGGCGGCACGGACTACGTGGCGCTGCTGACCGACATGGGCCCGGCCCCCGCGGCCGCCGCACCCTCGAAGTCGGCCGCCGAGCGGGCCGCGAACGGCAAGGACGACCAGCAGCAGAGCGACGGCGACTCGCTGTCCGTCTGGTGGATCATCGGCGTCGGCCTGGTCGCGGGCATCGGCATCGGCTTCCTGATCAGCGCGCGCAAGAAGTCGCAGGGCTGATGACGCGCCGCCTGCTCGCCCCCCTCGCGCTCGGCGCCGCGACCGCGGTGCTCGGCGCGGGGTTCGCCGCCGCGCCCGCCGAGGCGGCCGGCTACCGGTACTGGTCGTTCTGGAACGCGAAGGACGGCGCGTGGGCGTACGCCTCGCAGGGGCCCGGGGTGAGCGTGCCCGGCGACGGGTCGACGGTCGGGTTCCGGTTCGCGGTCAGCGCGGACTCCGCCGACGCGTCGAAGCCGCGCGGGGCGGCGGACTTCGCCGCGGTCTGCGCGGACACCGCCGCCCGCGACGGTGAGAAGCGGGTCGCCGTCGTCGTCGACCCCGGGACGCCCGAGGACGCCCCCGAGGGCGAGCGTCCGACGGCCGCGAGGACCGGCTGCGCGCGCCTCGACGAGGACGCGACCGCCGCGGAGGCGCTCGCGCAGGTCGCGCCGCCGCTGCGGTACGACGACTCCGGCATGATCTGCGCGATCGCCGGCTACCCGCGGACGGGCTGCGGCGAGCAGGTCTCCGGCGAGGACACCGCCACCGCGGGCCCCGCCCCGTCCGCCGCCGCCCCCTCCGCCGCCCCGTCCGAGCCGGCCGCGGCCGACGACGGCGGCCCGTCCGTCGGCGTCCTGGCCGGGATGGCCGCGATCGTCGCCCTCGGCGCGGCCGGGATATGGCAGGCCCGGCGCCGGCGTGGCTGACGGGGCACCGGGGGGCACGGACGGCAGGGCGGCCACCCGCGCGGGCCGCGGGGGGACGCGTCAGGTGCCGGGCCCGGCCCGCGACGACTCCGCGGGCCGGGCGTCCGGCGCCGCCCGCCGCCTCCTCGCCCCCGTCGCCGCGCGGCACAACGCCGTGCACGCCGGGGCGTGGTGGCTGTGGGCGCTGGGGCTCGCGACGGCGGCCTCGCGGACGACGAACCCGCTGCTGCTCCTGCTCCTGATCGCCGTGAGCGGCTACGTCGTCGCCGCGCGGCGGACGGACGCGCCGTGGGCGCGGGCGTACGGGGTGTTCCTGCGGCTCGCGCTGTTCGTGCTGGCGATCCGGGTCCTTTTCGTCGTGCTGCTCGGCTCGCCGGTGGCGGGCGCGCACGAGCTGTTCACACTGCCGCGGGTGCCGCTGCCGGGCTGGTTCCAGGGGATCAGGCTCGGCGGCACGGTCACCGCGGAGGGGGTGCTCCACGCGCTCTACGAGGCGCTGAAGCTCGCCACCCTGCTGATCTGCGTCGGCGCGGCGAACGCGCTCGCCAACCCCGCCCGGCTGCTCAAGTCGCTGCCGGGCGCGCTGTACGAGGCCGGGGTGGCCGTCGTCGTCGCGCTGACCTTCGCCCCGCACCTGGTCGCGGACGTGGCCCGGCTGCGGGCGGCCCGGCGGCTGCGCGGCCGGGGCGACACCGGGGTGCGGGCGCTGCTCCAGGTCGGCATGCCGGTCCTGGAGGGCGCGCTGGAGCGCTCGGTGGCGCTGGCCGCGGCGATGGACGCGCGCGGGTACGGGCGGCAGGCCGAGGTGCCGGCCGCGGTCCGCCGGACGACCGCCGCGCTCACCCTCGGCGGACTGCTCGGCGTCTGCGCGGGCACCTACGGGCTGCTCGCCGCGGCCGGCGGCGTGTACGGCCTGCCCCTGCTGCTCGCGGGGGTCGCGCTCGCGGTGGCCGGCCTGTGGCTCGGCGGCCGGCGCGCGGTCCGCACCCGCTACCGCCCCGACCGCTGGGGCGCGCGCTCCTGGCTGGTCGCCGGCTCCGGCGTCGCCGTCGCCGCGCTGATGATCCGCTTCTCCACCACCGAGGCGCTCGCCCTCGCTCCCCCGGCGATCCCCCTCACCGCGCCGACGCTGCCGCTGTGGCCGGCCGCCGCGATCCTGCTGGGCCTGCTCCCGGCCCTCGCCGCTCCCGTGCCCGCGCGGTCGGGCGGCGGGACCGCAGGGCCCGAGCCCGCCGTGCGGCGCACGGGGCCGGGCGACGGCCGCGGCAGCGGCGGGCCGAAGGCCCCGGCCGATCGCCGTCGCCGCGCCGGCGGCGGCTCGGACGGCGAAGCCGGCGGGCCGCGGCCCGGCCCCGTGCCCCACGCGCCCCACGCGCTTCCAGCCGCCCCGCCCCATTCCGACACCGTCGCCCGTACCGCCGAGGAGCCCCGATCGTGATCCGGTTCGAGAACGTGTCGGTCACGTACGCGGGGGCGGAGGGCCCCGCGATCGCCGGGGTCGACCTGGAGGTGCCGGAGGGGGAGCTGGTGCTGCTCGTCGGGCCTTCGGGGGTGGGCAAGTCGACGCTGCTGAACGCGGTGTGCGGGCTGGTGCCGCACTTCACCGGCGGCACGCTGAGCGGGCGGGTGACGGTCGCCGGGCGGGACACCCGTACGCACAAGCCGCGCGAACTGGCCGACGTGGTGGGCACGGTGGGCCAGGACCCGCTGTCGCACTTCGTCACCGACACCGTCGAGGACGAGCTGGCGTACGGGATGGAGTCGCTGGGCCTGCCCGCGGACACCATGCGGCGGCGCGTCGAGGAGACCCTCGACCTGCTCGGCCTCGCCGAGCTGCGCGAGCGGCCGCTCGCCGGCCTGTCCGGCGGCCAGCAGCAGCGGGTCGCGATCGGCTCGGTGCTCACCACCCATCCGCGGGTGCTGGTGCTCGACGAGCCCACCTCCGCGCTCGACCCGGGCGCGGCGGAGGAGGTCCTCGCGGTCCTCCAGCGGCTCGTCCACGACCTCGGGACGACCGTCCTGATGGCCGAGCACCGCCTCGAACGGGTCGTGCAGTACGCCGACCGGGTCGTCCTCCTCGGCGAGCGCGGCACCCCGCCGGTCCTCGGCGACCCGGCCGCGATCATGGCCCGCTCCCCCGTCGTCCCCCCGGTCGTCGCCCTCGGCCGGCTCGCCGGCTGGACCCCCCTCCCCCTCACCGTCCGCGACGCCCGCCGCCGCGCGGGGTCTCTGCGCGAGCGCCTGGCGGGCGTCACCCCGCCGCCCCCCGGCGGCCCGGCCATCGGCGGCGCCGGTGCGCCGGAGTCCGCGCCGGGCCGCGCGCCCCGCCGCGGGCTGCCGCTGCTGCGGCGGTCGGCACGGCGACCCGGGCACGCGGCTCGACGTGACGGCGGCGCGGGGGACCGTGCCCGCGACGCCGCCGCACCCGTCGCCGAGGTCGCCGGGCTCGGTGTCCGGCGCGAGCGCGTCGAGGCGCTGAAGCGGGTCACCCTGGACTTCGGGCCCGGCGAGACCGTCGCGCTGATGGGCCGCAACGGGGCCGGCAAGTCGACGCTGCTGAACACCCTGGTCGGGCTGGTCGGGCCGACCTCAGGATCGGTGCGGGTCGGCGGCGCGGAGCCGCACCGCAGCGCACCCGCGGAGATGGTGCGGCGGGTCGGGCTCGTCCCGCAGGAGCCCCGCGACCTGCTGTACGCGGACACCGTCGCCGCGGAGTGCGCCGCGGCGGACCGCGACGCGGGCGCGGAGCCGGGGACCTGCCGCGCGCTGGTGTCGCGGCTGCTGCCCGGCGTCCCCGACGCCCTGCACCCGCGCGACCTCTCCGAGGGCCAGCGCCTCACCCTCGCGCTCGCCGTCGTCCTCACCGCCCGCCCGCCCCTGCTGCTGCTCGACGAGCCGACCCGCGGCCTGGACTACGCCGCGAAGGTCCGCCTCGTCGCCCTGCTGCGCGAGCTGGCCGCGGACGGCCACGCGATCGTGCTCGCCACCCACGACGTGGAGCTGGCCGCCGAACTGGCCCACCGCGTGGTGGTCCTCGCCGACGGCGAGATCGTCGCGGACGGCCCGACGGCCGAGGTCGTCGTCTCCTCCCCCGCCTTCGCCCCGCAGGTCGCGAAGATCCTCGCCCCCCAGGAGTGGCTGACGGTCCCGCAGGTCGCGGCCGCCCTGGAGGCCGTGCGATGAGCACCCCGCCGGTCCGCTTCGGGCCCCGCTCGGTCGCCGCCGTGCTCCTGGTGAGCGCGGTCGGCGCGATGGGCTTCCTCTGGCCGCTGTTCGCCGCGCCAGGCGCGCAGGTCGTCGCGCACAGCAAGGACGCCCCCTGGCTGTTCGCGCTGCTCCTGCCACTGCTGCTCGGCGTGGTCCTCGCCTCGCTCGCCGACACCGGGCTCGGCGCGAAGGCCGTCGCCATGCTCGGCGTCCTCGCCGCCGTCGGCGCGGCGCTGCGGCCGCTCGGCGCGGGCACGGCCGGCATCGAGCCGATGTTCTTCCTGATGGTCCTCGCGGGCCGCGTCCTCGGCCCCGGCTTCGGCTTCGCCCTCGGCTCGCTGACGATGTTCGCCTCCGCGCTGCTGACCGGCGGGGTGGGCCCGTGGATGCCGTTCCAGATGCTCTGCATGGGCTGGACGGCGATGGGCGCGGGCCTGCTGCCCCGGCTCACCGGCCGGGCGGAGCTGTGGCTGCTCGCCGGATACGGGGCGGTCACGGGGTTCGCGTACGGGTTCGTGATGAACATGTGGGGCTGGCCGGTCGTGACCGGTCAGGTCACAGGGCTCAGCTACGTCCCCGGCGACCCCGTCGCCGACAACCTGGCCCGGTTCGTCGCCTACTACCTGGCCACGTCCCTCGGCTGGGACTTCGTGCGCGCCACCGTCACCGCCGCGCTGATCCTGCTGATCGGCCGCCCGGTGCTCGCCGCGCTGCGGCGGGCGACCAGGCGGGCGGCGTTCGACGCGTCGCCGGTGTTCGAGACGCCCGGCCGCTAGGACCGGGCGCCGGCCCGTTCCCCGGCGGACGGCCCCGCCGTGCCCACGACCGGCGGCCCGTCCCCCTCCCCCTCGCCCGACGCCGACCGTCTGCGCCACAGCCGCGCCAGCGGCCCGCCCTCCACGGCGACCGCCGGCCGCGGCCCCGAGAGCAGCCGCGTCAGCGCGAACCCGCCCACCACCACCGCCGCGCCGCCCGCCGCGTCGAGCGTCCAGTGGTTCGCGGTGCCGACGATCGACACCAGCGTCGTCGCCGGGTGCGCGAACGCGACCACCCGGACCCACGCCCACGGCGCGAGCATCGCGACCACCAGCGCGCACCACAGCGACCAGCCGAAGTGCAGCGACGGCATGGCCGCGTACTGGTTGGAGACGGCCGTCAGCGCCCCGTAGTCGGGCGCGTCGAAGTCCTGCGGCCCGTGGATGGTGTCGACGTAGCCGAGCCCCGGCATCAGGCGGGGCGGGGCGAGCGGGTAGAGCCAGAAGCCGACCAGGCCGAGCAGGGTGGTCAGGGCGAGCGCGGTGCGCGCCCAGCGGTAGTGGACGGGGCTGCTGAGGTAGAGGACGCCGAGCAGGGTGAGCGGGAAGGTGAAGTGGAACGAGGTGTAGTAGAAGTTCAGCACCCCCTCCAGCCAGGCGTTCTCGGTGAGCAGCCGGTTCGCCCCGTGCTCCAGGTCGAGGCCGAGCGCCTGCTCCAGGCCGAGGATCTGGTGCCCGTGCGCCTCCGCCCGCTCCGGACCGCCGTTCGCCGCGCCGCGCACGATCGAGTAGGCGGAGTACCCGATCCGGATCGCGAGCAGTTCGAGCAGCAGGTGCGGCGGGGTGAGCGCCCGCCGCCACAGCCCGCGCGCCGTCCCCTTCTCGTACGGGGTGGGGATCGGCGCGGCCCAGTGCGGCGAGGCGCGGAGCTGGAACGGCACGATCACGGCGGCGGCGAGCGCGATCAGGAGCAGCGCGTTGTCCCGCACCGGGTCCATGACGTCCATGTTCGGCAGCAGCATCGAGCCGGGCAGCGTCATCACGATGACGACGGCCGCCGGCCACACCAGCCGGTCCGCGGCCCGCTTCCCGGTCCGGCCGACGACGGCGAGCAGCAGCCACAGGAGCTGGTGCTGCCAGGCGGTGGGCGAGACGGCGACGCTCACGCAGCCGGTGAGGGCGACGGCCAGCAGCGGCTGCCCGTCCCGGGCGTAGCGCACGGCCCGGCGCAGGCCGAGGAAGGTGACGGCCGCCGCGAGGACCAGGAACAGGGCGATCTCCAGCGGCCCCGTCAGGCCGAACCGGAGCAGCGCCCCGTGCAGGGACTGGTTGCCGAGCGCGTCGGGCGCGGCGCCCAGTCCCGCCCCGGCGAGGTGGTGCACCCAGTACGCCCAGGAGTCGCCCGGCAGGGCGGCCCAGGCGAACGCGGTCCCGGCGGCGAAGGTGCCGGCCGCGGTGAGCGCGCTCGTGCGGCGGCCGGTGAACCACAGCAGTGGGGCGAAGAGCAGGGCCGTCGGCTGGAGCGCGGCGGCGACCCCGACCAGGACCCCGGCCGCCCGCCCGCCGCGCACCGCCAGGCAGCCGAGCAGCACGAGGAGCACCGGGAGCACGCTGGTCTGGCCGAGCGTGAAGGTGTTCCTGACCGGCAGCGACACCATCAGCAGGATGATCGCGACGGGCGCGGCGAGCCGGGCCGTCCGCGCCGGGACCGGTCCGGGCAGGGCGCGGGGCGCGGCGAGCCGGGCCGTCCGCGCCGGGACCGGTCCGGGCAGGGCGCGGGCCGCGACCAGGCCGACGGCGGCGACGAGCAGCAGGGTGCCGAACGTCCAGACGACGCCGAGTCCGTCCTCGGCGGCGCGGGTCAGCGGCTTGAGGACCAGGCCGGCGAACGGTGTGCCGGTGAACCGCCCGCCGTCGTAGAGCGGGCCGCCGACGTGCAGGACGCCCTGCGGGCCGATCCAGGTGCCGAGGTCGGTGAGGCGTTCGGCGGGCGGCAGGCGCAGCACGGCGGCGGCCTGCCGGACGGCGAGGACGGCGGCGACCGCCCACAGGCCCCAGAGCACGAGCCGCGCTCTCGCCGCGTCGCCCGGCCGTTCGCCGCCGCCCGGGACCGCCGCCGTCGCCACCCGCTGTTCCGCGTTCACCACTACGCGTCCGCCCTCACCCGTCCGTCGCCGGGATGCTCGACCCGGCGGCCATCTCTCCGTTGGACGCCGGAACCCCCCGGTTCACCTGACCGCCCCCGGGCCGACCCTAGATCGTCGGCCCGCCGCCCGGAACCGGATTCGCGATGTGTCGGGGCCGTAGTCGGGTGTAGGTTCGTTAGCGGGGCTAACGAGATGTGCTACGGGAGGTCTTCGTGTCACAGCAGCAGTGGACCGAGGTGGACGCCTACTTCGCCGACCGGCTGGTCGGCGCGGACGAGGCGCTGGAGGCCGCACTCCGGGAGACCGAGGCGGCCGGCATGCCGGAGATCAGCGTGTCCGCGACGCAGGGCAAGCTGCTCCGGCTCCTTGCGCGGGCGCAGGGCGCCCGCCGCATCCTGGAGATCGGCACCCTCGGCGGGTACAGCACCATCCAGCTCGCCCGGGCGCTGCCCGCGGGCGGCCTGCTGGTCACCCTGGAGTACAGCGCGGAGCACGCCGAGGTCGCCCGGCGCAACATCGCACGGGCGGGTCTCGCGGAGGTGGTGGAGATCCGGGTCGGGGCCGCCCTCGACACGCTGCCCGGGCTGGCCTCCGAGGAGCCGTTCGACTTCTTCTTCATCGACGCCGACAAGGTCAACAACCGGGCCTACGTCGACTGGGCGGTCAAGCTCTCCCGGCCGGGCTCGCTGATCGTCGTGGACAACGTGGTGCGCGGCGGCGCGGTCGCGGACGCCGGCTCCACCGACCCGTCGGTGACCGGCACCCGCGAGCTCTTCGAGCACCTCGCCGGCCACCCCGGCCTCGACGCGACGGCCGTGCAGACCGTCGGGGACAAGGGGTGGGACGGGTTCGCGCTGGTCCGGGTCGCGGACTGAGGCCGGCCGGGGCTCAGCCCTCGTGGTACCAGCCGATGTTGACGCTCCGCGGCGCCATCCGGTCCTGGATGACGACCTCGCCCGCCCCGCCGCGCGGCAGGGCCGCCGTCGAGCCGTACGGCAGCGGGCCGGTCCAGCCGCCCTGCGCGAGGCGGACCTCGCCGGCCGGGTCGTCCTGCGAGCCGCGGTGCCAGGTGACGGTCCAGGACGCGTCGGGCAGGCAGCGGAACTCCAGGTGGGCGCGGGAGACGAAGAGCCAGTCGGCCGGCGTCGCGAGACGGCACTGCTCGCGGTCGCGGCCGACCCACACCACCATCCCGGGGTTGCTGCGCACGGTGACCATGACCATGCCGGCCGTCGAACCGGCCTCCTGGGCCGTCACCGCGGCCATCGTGAGCTCGAGCATCGGTGCCCTCCTCCGGTCGGCCGCGCCCGCTCCCGGGCCCGGTCGCGGCGCGGCAGTGGCGCCGCCGCATGATAGTCACATCGCCGCCGCAATCGGGAGGACGCACAGATGACCGAACGCAAGCCGCCGGGCGTCGACTTCGAGAGTTGGGTGGACAAGCAGATCAGGGACGCGGAGGCCCGCGGCGAGTTCGCCGCGGCGACCGGCCGCGACAAGCCGCTGGAGGGTCTGGAGAAGCCGTACGACGAGCTGTGGTGGATCCGGCAGAAGGCCGCGCGCGAGGGCCTCTCAAGCCTTCCGCCCACGCTCGCCCTGCGCAAGGAGGCCGAGGACTTCGAGGCCGCGCTGCCCGCGGTCCGCAGCGAGAGCGAGGTGCGGCGGCTGGTGGCGGACCTCAACGCGCGGATCCTGCCGGTCATGCTGCGGCCCCCGCCGGGCCCGCCGCTCGGCCGCAAGCCGTTCGACGTGGAGGAGGTCGTCCGCACCTGGCGGGCCGCGCGGCGGCCGGGTGCGGCAGGATAGCCGCTATGAGCATCGTCAAGATCAACGTGTTGACCGTCCCGGAGGAGCAGCGGGAGGTCCTGGAGAAGCGCTTCGGCGCGCGGGCCGGGTCCGTGGAGAGCTCCGACGGTTTCGAGTGGTTCGAGCTGCTGCGGCCGGTGGAGGGCACCGACCAGTACCTCGTCTACACCCGGTAGAAGGACGAGGCGTCGTTCCAGGCGTGGATGGAGGGGCCGATGAAGTCCGCCCACCAGGGCCCGCCCGCGGGCGCGAGCGAGCAGACCCGGCCGGCCGCGACGGGGTCGACGGTGTGGTCGTTCGAGGTCGTGCAGCAGGCGGCGCCGAAGCAGGGCTGAACGCTCCTCGCGGCACCGGGGGCGGGCCGGTCGACGGCCCGCCCCCTTCTCGCGCGCCCGCTCAGCCCTCGTCCGGCTCGACGAGCAGCCGGGCGTAGTTCGCCATCGAGCGCTGGTACCTCGGCAGGTGCGGGGCGAGCGCGCGGACGGCGACGGAGACGGCCTCGCGCTCGCGGCCGAGCGCGGTGAGCCCGAGGGCGAGGACGGCGGCGAGCGCGTCGTCGAGGTGGTCGGAGGTCCGTTCCCGCTCCTCCTCCAGGAGCCGCACACTCTCCTCGGGGTGGCCCGAGGCCCGCAGCGAGCTGGCCAGTTGGATGACGGCCCGGCGGCGGCGCTCCCCGGGCAGGTACCCCTTGAGCGCCTCCCGGTACAGCGGCACCGCCCGGTCGGTGTACCCGACCGAGTCGCACGACGCGGCCCGTTCGAACAGCGCCACCGGGTGCCCGTCGGGCAGCTCCGCGGTGAGCTCCTCCATCCGCGCCACGAACGCGTCCCGCCCGAGCCCGTCCAACTCCGCCCACAGCGCGGCGTTCCGGCGCTCCCACGCCTCCCACTCCGCCGTCGGTCCGGTGATCGTCATGCCCGCTCCCCTGGTCGTCCTTCGGTGCGCCGCGCTCGACGGCCATCCTGGCACCGTCCCCGCACGCGAAGGCCGCCGCCCCCGGACGGTGGTCGTCCGGGGGCGGCGGCCTTCGTGCGTGCGCTCCCGCGGCTCCGGGAGCCCGCGCGGCTCAGAGCGCGAGCAGGCGCTCGGCCATGTCGCGGTACTGGCGCAGGGCGAGGCGGAGCTGCTCGGTGTCCTCGCCCTTGACCGCGCTGCGCAGGGCGGTGCGGCGCTCGTCGATGGCGCGGGTGAGGTGGTTCAGCGCCTCGTCGAGGACGTCCTCGGCCTCGGTGACCGACTCGTTCGGCGAGTCGACGAAGTTGCCCAGCGCGTGCTGGAGCCGGCCGCCGAGCCGGTCGTGGGCCTCGCTGGGGACGAGGGCGCCCTCGTGGCGGGCGTCGGAGCCCGGCGTGGGGCCCTTGGTGTCGCTGGTGTCCCTCTTCGCCACGTCGGCGGCGGCCGACCCCGGCGCGCGGTGCGCGTCCCGGTCGGGGGCGTGGTGGTGGTCGCCGTCGGTGAACGGGGTCTTCTCGCCGTCCCTCAGGCCCTGGCCCGGCGTCGCGCTCTCGCCGGGCGCACCGGGCGCGTGGCCGGGCGCGGGCGGCGTGGTCGTGCCGGTGCGGGTGCCGAGGACGGTGGTCCGGGCGTCGTCGCGGTCGGAGCCGGCGGGCGCGGAGCCCGGGGCGGTCGTCCGCGGGTCCGGGGTCGTGTCGGCGGGGTCCGGGCGACGGCCGGGGACCGGGTCGGTGCCGGCGGACGGCGTGCGGGCCGCCGTCGGGCCGGCTTCGAGACCGGACCCGGGGGTCGCCGGGGCGCGGTCCGGGGCGCCGTCGCGTTCCTGGTCGACGGCCTGGCCGGGCCGGCCCGCCCGGCCGGACCGGTCCTGGTCGCCCGCGGCCTCGTGGATCGCCCGGGCCTCGCGGGCCTCACGCGTCTCGCGGTCGGAGTCGCCCGGCTGACCGGGGACCTCGGTGAGGCCGTGCCTCTCGTTGGTGGTCATCGTGCTTCTCCCTTCTTCTGGAACGCGCCCGGCAGGTGGTTCCCGCGGGCGTGCCCGGTGTCGCCGCCCTCGACGGCGCGCGTGTCGTGGTGCGTCTGCTTGTCGGCGGGCGTCGCGGTGACCAGCTCGTCGAAGAGCTCGCGCGCCTCGAGCATCGCGTGGCGCAGCTCCTCGGTGTTGGTCATGCCGGCGAGGCCGGTGTGCATCCGGCGGTAGCCGTGCACGTGGTGGGCGTGGTGCACGCTGAGCGCGGCGATCTGCTCGTTCGGCTGCTTGCTGTCGCCGTAGCCCCGGTCCTGCGCGAGCTCGGAGAGCAGCGCGTCCGCCTCCGCGGCGGCCTGCTGGGGCGACTCGACGAACCGCTCCTGCACGACGGCCCAGCGGCCGACGTAGTTCTCGCGCGTCTCGGCGGAGAGCGGCTTGGGCTCGATGTGACCGTGGCGGTCGACGAGTTCCTTCAGTTCCCGCTCGGTGGCCGCCTTGTCGCCGTGGTGACGTTCGAGGGTCCGGTCGTACTCGGGACCGAAGCGGCGCTTGAGCGAACCGCCGCCCGCCCCGCCCGACCGCTTCTTGGCCACGAAGCCGATCGCCGCGATCACGATGACGGCGATGACTACGAGGGTGATGATCGCGCCGATGGACATGGCCCTCTCGACCTCCTTCATGGCGTGGAGTTGACGTGGCATCTGGTTGCCCGGTTGCCCGGTGCGAAACCGAATGCGCGCGAATTGGCGGGCCGCGACAATGACGGGCATGCCGTCCTGGTCCGTGGTCCCCGCCGCCCCCGACTCCCCCGAGGCCCTCGCCCTCTGGCGCGCCTACTACACGGAGGTCAGCGACCGCTGGTTCCTCCTCCACGAGGGCCGCACCACCCCGCCCGACGAGCTCGCCCGCGAGCTGGTCGCCGCCGACGACGGCTCGGAACTGCTCCCGCCCAAGGGCGAGTTGCTCGTCGCGCGCTGGGGCGGCGCCCCCGCCGGCACCGCCGGCCTGCGCATGCTGGACGTCACCACCGGCGAGCTCACCCGCGTCTTCCTGGCCAGGGGGTTCCGCGGCCGCGGCGGCGCCCGGGTCCTCCTCGACGCGATCGAGGGCGCCGCCCGCGCTCTCGGCGCCGCCCGGCTCGTCCTCGACACCCGCGCCGACCTCGTCGAGGCCCGGGCCCTGTACGCGCGCCACGGCTACGTCGAGACCCCGCCGGGCCGGCCGAAGCGGTACGCGGACCACTGGTTCGAGAAGGTGCTCTGACCGCGCCCCTCCCCGGTCCCGTCAGTACCGCGGCTGCTCCTGGCGCGAGCCCGCGAGCTCCTCGTTCAGTTCGGAGACGAGCTGGACGAGGTCGGTGGGGCGGTCCGGGCCCCACCAGTCGCCGAGCAGCGCGCAGAGCGTGCGTTCGCGGGCGGCGGCGAGGGTGGTGGCGAGCTGCGCGCCCTCGTCGGTGAGGACGAGCTGGACGCCCTCGCGGCGGGCGTAGCCGCGCTCCTCGACCTGGCGGCCCGCGTCGAGGATGACGTCGAGCGGGACGGGGGCGCGTTCGGCGAGCTCGCCGGGGGTGACGGTGCCGTGGCGGCGGATGCGCAGCAGCAGCCAGCTGGCGGCCGGCAGCAGGTCGAGACCGGCGTCGCGGTTGATGTCGACGTAGACCTGGCGGCGGCCCTCGCGGGTGCCGAGCCAGGACAGCGCGCGCAGCACCTCGTCGCGGGAGGAGCGCGCGGTGGGGTTGGTGCCGACGGTCTCGCTCATGTCGGGCACGGTGACGGCGGTGCGGACCGGGATCTCCTTGAGGAAGAGGGCGACGACGAAGCCGAGGAGCGCGACGGGCACGGACCAGATGAACACGTCGGTGATGGAGACGGAGTAGGCGTCGAGGATCGACTCCCTGAGCGCGGCCGGGAGGTCGGCGATGCGCTGCGGGTCGGCCTCGACGGCCGCCGGGTCGAAGCCGGGCGGGAGGGTCTGCTCGGCGAGGTTCTCCGCCAGGTGGGTCTCCAGACGCGCGTTGAAGATCGAACCGAAGACCGCGACGCCGACGCACGCGCCGATCGAGCGGAAGAACGTCACCCCGGACGTCGCGACGCCGAGGTCCTCGTAGCCGACCGCGTTCTGCACGGCGAGGGTGATGATCGGCATCACCAGGCCGAGCCCGAAGCCGAACACGAGGAAGTAGACGCTCGCCAGCGCCGTCGCGGTGTCCGGGTGCAGCTGGTGGAGCAGGAGCAGGCCGAGGGCGGTGATCGCGGTGCCGAGGACGGGGAAGATCTTGTAGTGCCCGGTCTGGGTCACGAGCCGGCCGCAGCCGATCGACGCGATCAGCATGCCGAGCACCATCGGCAGCATGTGCAGGCCGGACATCGTCGGCGTGATGCCCTGCACGACCTGCAGGAAAAGCGGCAGGTACGTCATCGCGCCGAACATCGCGAAGCCGATGATGAACCCGATCAGCGCGCAGACCCGGAAGACGGGGTCGGCGAACAGCTTCAGCGGCATGACCGGCTCCGCGGCCCTGCGCTCCACCGGCACGAACAGCGCCACGCACACCACGGTCAGCACGCACAGCGCGATGATCTGCCACGACCCCCACGCCCAGGTGACCCCGCCGAGGGACGTCACCAGGACCACCCCGGCCGCGCTCGCGGCGAGCAGGGTGATGCCCGCGTAGTCGATGCGGTGCGGGGTGGAGCGGACCGGGATGTGCAGGACGGCGGCGATCACCACGAGGGCGACGATCCCGATCGGCAGGTTGATGTAGAAGACCCAGCGCCAGGACAGGTGCTCGGTGAAGAACCCGCCGAGCAGCGGCCCGAGCACGCTGGAGACACCGAAGACCGACCCGAACAGACCCTGGTAGCGGCCGCGTTCGCGGGGCGGCACCAGGTCGCCGACGATCGCGAGCGAGAGCACCATCAGTCCGCCGCCGCCGAGCCCCTGGAGCGCGCGGAAGGCGATCAGCTCGGTCATGTTCTGTGCGACGCCGCTGAGCGCGGAGCCGATCAGAAAGATGACGATGACGGTCTGGAAGACCTTCTTCCGGCCGTACATGTCGCCGAGCTTGCCCCACAGCGGCGTCGACGCCGTCGCGGCCAGCATGTACGCGGTGACCACCCACGACAGGTGGTCGGCGCCGCCCAGCTCGCTGACGATGGTCGGCAGCGCGGTGGCGACGATCGTCTGGTCGAGCGCCGCGAGCAGCATGCCCAGCAGCAGGGCGCCCATCGATACCAGGATGCGGCGCCGCTCCTCACCGCTCGGTCCATCCCGTTCGGACGTGTCCGCCGTCGTCTCGCTCGCACCCATGGACGTCCTCCGTCGGTCCGTCCCCCCTTGCCACCTCCCATCGTGGTCCTTGCGGGCCCGTCCGGCCTGCGGAGAAGGCCGATCGGTGCGGGGTGCCCGTGCGGAACGGGACGGATCGGGCGGCCCGGGCCCGTACGGCGGCGCGCCGGGACGTGCCAGGCATAATCGCCTCGGTCAGACCGACCGGCACCGAGCGCGCCCCGCGCCGCTCCCCCGCGCGCACCGCCGCCGAAGGGCCGGCGGTCGGTCGCGAGGGAGGGGAGCCCGGACGTGGGCGACATGCATCAGGAGCCGTGCCGTACGTGCGGCGCGGACGGGGCGGGCGGCGCGTACGCCTGCGCGCACCGGGAACGGGCGCACGCGGAGGAGGTCGCCGCGGCGGAGGACTTCGACCCGCTGCGGATACGCCCTTACGTGACGTTGCGGGAGCCTGCGGCGGCGCAGAAGGCGGCCGTGGAGCCGCAGCCGGACGCGGACCGGCCGACGACCGTGCTGCCGGTGGTCCGGCCGGGTGCGGGGTCGGCCCCCGCGGCGCCGGCCTCCGCGCCGCTGCCTCCCGCACGGGAGGTGACCGCCGACGCGGACGGCGGCGGGGCCGGCGTCCGCGCGACGGACGCGCGACCGGCCCGCTCCCGCAGGCCGCTGCTGCTCGCCGCGGCGGTGGCCGTCCTCGCGGTGCTCGGCGTCGCGGGCGCGGTGGGCGGGGTGTTCACCCCGGAGAGCGACGCGGCCGAGCAGACCGCCGCGGCCGCCGCCGGCCCCTCGGCCGACGACGCCGCCTCCGGCGGGGCGGGCCCGTCGGCGTCCGCGTCGGGTTCGGCGTCGGCCTCGCCG